>DAOTUF010000285.1:0-3311 GCA_034437495.1 Chloroflexaceae bacterium
GGGACGTAAAAGACGCCTGTGGACTGCGTGTAAGCCCTTCAAGTGAGAAGGCGATGCCGGTGGAAGCAGGAATTTTGGAAATGGACAAAGCGTACTTTCGAGTACATTTGAACACAAAGAAAGTAGCAGAACAATGGGTATCAACCACCACCAACAGCAGTGGGAACGTGTGGACCATGGATGGCGAGCAGTTGCCGCGCTCTGTGGCAAAGAACCGCGATGGACGGCCTATATTGAATATGCGGAAGTCCCGCAGTGGCGTATCTGGGCCGGTTGCCTGTTTCCCACCCTTCAAGAAGCCCAGGAATGGTGCCAGTCGGAGATTGTCTACCAGATGAAGTTTCCCATGGTCGCGTCGCCGTCCATTGAACCGGCATGGCAGGCCGAAGCGGGCCAGCGAGCCAGGTATGTCGGGGTGTGAGGTTGGGTTTGGGAGGGGGCGATATCGTCTATCGACGCTCGTTCATCCCCTCACGCAGTACCAACCTCCCGCACGGCTCACCCTATGCGGGAGGTTGGCATTTCAGAAGTGGGCGTTACTGGTCTATGTTCGTGTGCTCAGGGAGCATCACGCTCCAACATTGATGGTAATCTGCCGCGGCTTGACCTCTTCCGCCTTGGGGATTTCCAGTCGGAGCACTCCCTCGTTCATTGATGCCTTGATATCATCGGCCTTGACCGTGTTTGGGAACGTCAGAGCACGCTGGAACTTGCCGAAATATCGTTCGGTGTGGTGATAATCCCGTTCCTTCTTCTCGGACTCCCGCTTAATCTCACCACTGATGGAAAGCACATTCCCCTCAAAGGTGATGTTCAGGTCTTCGGCCTTGAGGCCTGGTACCGCCGCTTCCACAATATAGGCGTCGGGAGTCTCACTCAGGTCAACTGCCGGCATCGCGCCGCGCTCACTCCCTGCCGCAAAAGGAAACTGCACAAAGCTATCCGTCAGCAATTGATTCATCGCATCGCGCAGAGAGACGGTCCCTTGCCATGGACTTTGACGCATAAGTTGAAACATCGTTCATTCCTCCTTTCGTCAGGTTCACTACGCCTCTTCGTATCTTCTCACCCATTTTGCGTGAGCGTCCCGGGGTTTTCCCCGGGGATTTGATTGGTTTCTTTGCTTCGTTTGCTTCGTTCTTGCTCTTTTGTTGGGTACAGCGTACCACCGGACTGTTAAAACAACGTACACGGAACGTTAGAGAAACATAAATCCGAGAGGAGTTGGTCACACCTCTCCCTTCGTGGGGGAGGGAGGGAGGAGCGGCAGCATCACCGTGAAGGTGCTCCCCTTCCCCAGCTGGCTCCGCACCGTAAGGGTGCCATTGTGCTGCTTGACAATCTGCAAACTGATGGATAACCCCAGGCCGGTCCCCTCCTCTCTCGTCGTCACGAACGGCTCGAAGATGCGTTCCTGAAGCCCCGGATGGATGCCACGGCCCGTATCCGTTATTTCAATGACAAGGGACTGACGCGACGAACCAGACGAACCAGACAAACCAGACAAATCAGACGAATCGGACGAACGATAGGTATGAGCATCTCCCCTCGTAGCCAGGTTCGTGGCCATGGTCCTGGTCCCCGCCACAGGCCAGGCATTTCCCGCCAGGTCCAGGTTGCTGATAACCCCCGTCTGAATGCGGAGTAGTCCGCCATCGGGCATCGCCTGAACCGCGTTCAGCGTGAGGTTGGTCAGCACTTGCAAGAGGTTGTCGGCGTGCCCCCAGACTGGCGGAGAGTCTGGGAGCAGCGTGCAGGCAACCACTACCCCCTGGTCCCGAACCCACTTCCCCGCGAGCAAGAGTACCCGTTCAAGCAGCGCATTCATATCGACCAGACCATAGGCGGTGGTCCTGGGGTGGTAGAGGTCGAGCAACTGGCGGACAATGCGGGCGATGCGCTGCACCTCTTCGCGGGCGTCGGTCAGGAGCGCGGGGACTCTGGTGCCGCCAGCGACCTGGGCCATCTCAAGCGAAAAATCGAGCGATTGGAGAGGCGTGTTGATTTCGTGGGCGACGCTGGCCGCCAACCTGCCGCTGGCCGTAAACCGCTCGTTTTCGATGGCGCGGGACTGAAGCTGCACATGCTCAGTCACATCGAGCACATGCACGATAACCTGCTCTATGGCCTGGTCGGGCGTGTAGAGCACAGTGGTCTGGATATCGAGGATGCGAATGGACCCGTCGGGAGCGCGATAGCGAGTGCGACGGGTCGGAGCGTGGCCCGGCACCTGAAAGCGGGACCCCGGGATTTGAAAGCGGGACCCCACCAGCGCCTCCGGTGTGCTCCCGAGCAGCCGGGCCATCGCCTGGTTGACCATCTGCATCACGCCGGCCCGGTCGAGCAGCACCAACCCATCCCGCAGCCCATCAAACACCGCCTGAAGGAGGTTGCGGCTCTGGTTCAACCGCTGGTTCAGGGTGGTCAGGTCCTCGTAGGCCCGGCGGACCATCTCCTCTGCCTGCTTCCGCTCGCTGATATCCTGCACCACAATAATCAGCGACACCGGGGACCCCCTCGCGTTGGTGATGACCGAACTGCTCACCTCCGCCGGAAAGCGGCTCCCGTCCCGCCGCTGCAAGAGGTATTCCATATTTCGGACCGTACCAGAATCCGCAATCATCTGCACATAGGGGAGCGGATCGAGCGACATTTCGGGGGACACCAGGTCGGTGCCTTTCCGTCCGCGCAGTTCATCAACGTGGGGATACCCGAACAGCGTGGCCGCCTGCTGGTTGCAGAAGTGGATGGTGCTGTCGCGGTCGGTGAGCAAAATCGCACTGGGAGATGTTTCGACCAGCGTACGGTAGCGCTCTTCGCTCTCGCGCAGCGCCTCGGTGCGCTCGGCAATGCGCTGCTCACACACGAGCGCGGCTTGACGCACCTCCTCTTCCCGCTGCTTGCGGGCTGCGGTCTCGGTGTGGAGCCTCTCCGTTATCGCATGCAGCCTGGTCGTTTGCTCCTCGAAGCGGTGGACAAGGTCGTGGTAGTCCTCACGCAAGGCTTGATGCTGCGCTCGCAGTCCTTCGACCGTCGCGTTCAGGTCGCTCAGGAGGTGGTCCGGGGTGGTGGGGGTATGCGACCATGCAGCAATCTGCTGCTGCAAAACAGCCAGAAGCGTGGCAAAGGGGTCATCACCATTCACGGATACTTGCCTTCAGGTGCGGAAGCCCAGGAGCTTCAGCCCTGGGAGGAAGCGCCCCGCTTCAGCGGCTTCAGCCCATTGCCGAAGCCATACGTCTGGTTTTTCGTCTTACGACAGGAAAACCAGCAAACCCACTCGCCTTGCGGCGGTCAGGTGTGCCTCGTTC
>DAOTUF010000286.1:0-4619 GCA_034437495.1 Chloroflexaceae bacterium
ATGAACATCAGGAGCGTTCCCCGAACACCTGCAGGTCTGCATCTACCATCCGTCGAACCAGATCCTCGAACGTCACCTCGGGCTGCCATCCCAACACCTCACGGGCTTTGCGGCAATCTCCCACCAGCAGGTCCACCTCTGCCGGGCGCATAAAGCGCTCATCCTGCACGACGAAGCGGCGATAATCCAGACCCACGTGGTCAAACGCCAGTTCGACAAAATCGCGGACCGAGTGGGTCACTCCCGTGGCCACCACATAATCAGCAGGCGTCTCTTGCTGGAGCATCAACCACATGGCCCGTACATAGTCCGGCGCGTAGCCCCAGTCGCGCCGGGCTTCGAGGTTGCCAAGGCGCAGCTCATGCGCCAACCCCAGTTTGATACGGGCGACATGCGAACTGATTTTGCGCGTGACAAATTCCAGGCCGCGGCGGGGACTTTCGTGGTTGAAGAGGATGCCACTGGTGGCGTGCAGCCCGTAGCTCTCGCGGTAGTTGACCGTAATCCAGTGTCCGTACACCTTCGCTACCCCATAGGGACTGCGCGGGTAGAAGGGGGTCGTTTCGGTCTGCGGAACTTCAAGCACCTTCCCAAACATCTCGCTGCTGGATGCCTGGTAGAATCGGATGGTCGGGTCAACCGTGCGGATGGCGTCCAGCAGGCGCGTCACACCCAGAGCCGTCACCTCCCCCGTGAACACCGGCTGCGCCCACGACGTCTGGACGAATGATTGGGCTGCCAGGTTGTAGACCTCCTGGGGGCGGTGGTCGCGCAGGATGTTGATCAGCGACACCTCGTCTAGCAGGTCGCCGCTCACGAGCGTGATACGGTCTTGAATATGATCGATACGCTCAAAGGTGATGGTGCTGGAACGGCGCACCATCCCGACCACCTCGTAGCCCTGGTCGAGCAGAAACTCCGCCAGATAGCTTCCATCCTGCCCCGTGATGCCGGTGATAAAGGCACATGGCTTCATGATGTGTGTCAATCCTCTTCCTCGTCCCGGGAGAAGAGCAGGAGCCTGCTGGCATCCTCGCTCCTCCTCCCCCGGCTCCTATCTCACTATCCCATAGCTATGCAACGAGCGTCCCCTGAGCTGCGGCAACCGCCTTCTCAGCCCCCTCAGCCAGGGTCGTGGCCGGGTGGAGGGGCGAATTTTCAAGCAGCGCCAGTCCCGCTTCCTGGTTGGTCCCTACCAGACGGGCAATAATGGGGACGTCCGTCTGGACCTCTTCCAGCGCAGCAATCACCCCTCGGGCAACCTCGTCCACCCGGGTGATGCCTCCGAAGATGTTCAAGAGTACGGATTTGACATTCGGGTCGGCCAGAATGATTTGCAATGCGACTTTGACCTTTTCTTTGCCTGCCCCGCCGCCGATATCGAGGAAGTTAGCTGGCTCACCGCCGGAGAGCTTCACCACGTCCATGGTGGCCATCGCCAACCCTGCCCCGTTCACCATACAGCCAATGTTCCCATCCAGTTTGATATAGGTGATGTCGGCTTCGCGGGCCTGCTGCTCAACTTCCGGTTCGTCGGAGGTGTCCCGAATGGCGACGAGTTCGGGATGGCGAAACAGCGCACTGTCATCTATCAAGATTTTGGAGTCGAGAGCTTGCAACGTTCCGTCGCTGCGGATAACCAGCGGGTTAATCTCAACCAGCGACGCATCCTTCTCAACGAACACCCGGCTGAGCGCCCGGGCTATCTGGGCAAACTGGCGAGCCTGCTTCCCGTCCGTCAACCCGATGGCGAAGGCCAGTTCGCGGGCCTGATATTCGAACAGGCCAAGGGAGGGGTCGGCGGCAACCTTGATGATGGCCTGCGGGTTGGTTGCGGCCACTTCTTCGATTTCGACGCCTCCTTCGGCAGAGGCAATCATTACAACACTACGGGTTTCGCGGTCCAGCACCACACCGAGGTAGATTTCTTTCTGGTAGGACACCGCCTCAGCGACCAGCACCTTTTCGACGGTGAGACCTTTGATATCCATCCCGAGAATCTGACGGGCCGCTTCTTCGGCTTCGGTGGGGGTGTCGGCCAGTTTGACCCCGCCCGCCTTCCCGCGCCCGCCCACAAAAACTTGCGCTTTGACCACGACCTTCGCGCCAATGGATTCGGAGACGCGGCGAGCTTCTTCCGGTGTGGTGGCAACACCCCCGCCGGTCACCGGTATCCCATACGCTGCGAGCAAATCCCGTGCCTGATATTCATGCAGTTTCATGCCATTCCTTTGTGTCTCGTCTCACTCATGGTCCGTACCATTTCCGAACCGCCTGGGAAAGGAAACCAACCCTTCTGCACCGGGTGCAGGGGGCGAAAAACTGGTCGCATCATACCATACCGCTACGTTGCTCGTCAATTACGCTGCTCCTTGCTGCTTGGGCGCGACGGCCTCAAGCGCCGCCACCAGCCACGCAGCCCAGGCATCCATCCCGCTCCCCGTGCGGCAGGAGACCACGAACAACGGCACCGACGGGTTGACCATCTCGATGCCGTGCTGGAAGAACCCGCGGTCAAACGCAAAGACCTCTTCCAGGTCGGCCTTGTTGAGCACCACCGCGCTGGCGCTGGCAAACATCCCGGGGTACTTGTGGGGCTTGTCGTGGCCTTCAGACATACTGGGAACCACCACCGACAGGTGGGACCCCAGGTCGAAGCTGGCAGGGCAGATGAGGTTGCCCACGTTTTCGATGAACACCAGGTCGAGCCGGTCCAGGGGCAGGTCGGGCAGGGCCGTGCGGACCATCGGGGCATCCAGGTGGCACCCGCCACCGGTGTTGATCTGCACCACCGGCACCCCATGCGCCGCGATGGTATCGGCATCAATGCGCGAGGCGACATCGCCCTCGATGACCCCGACTCGCACCCCGGCGGGTAGGTGCGCGATGGTCGAGAGGATGAGGCTGGTTTTGCCCGCGCCGGGCGAGGCCATGAGGTTGACAACGAGCACCCCGGCCCCATCGAACGTTGCGCGGTTCTCCGCGGCAACCTGGTCGTTGGCGCTCAGAATATCTTTGACCACCGGTATATTCATGGTTCTGCGTTCCTTTACCTATACAACTATCTATTAAATATTTACGGTTCCGTCTCGATGCTCTCTATCGCACACGCCTGCCCACCCGTCACGTGCAGTCGCGCACTTTCGCAGCGGGGGCACTGCGCCAGGAGGGGGGCACGGACCGCAAACTCATGCCCACACTCCCAACAGATGGCCGTAGCGGGTTCGCGGCGGATGTGCAGCACAGCCCCTTCCGCAAGCGTATTCTGGCTCAAGATATCGAAGTAGAACTGGATGGAGTCATCGACAAAGCTGCTCAACTCGCCAATGACCAGTTGAATGGCTGAGACACGCTGTGCCCCTGCCTGGTGCGCGGTTTCCTCCACGATGGTCAGGATGGACTGGACGATGGGTTGTTCATGCATCGGGCCGTATTCCTCGTACTCTGGCTTCTGAAGGGTATTGTACGCGAATCTAGGGAAGATGCAAGCCTTTTCCCATTTCCGGGGAAAAGGGGAAAGGAGCATGAAGCACCGCCCAACCCGTGCTATCATGGTGGGGAGTATCGAAATGATACCGATGATACCGAACCCGGTTGATAGGGAACATGCTGCTTGTTGCACGGGAGCCACGGTTATGATTGCCCCCTCGTCGTCCATCGCTCATCACGAATATGAAACGCTGCCGACCTCCTACCAGGTCGGCCCGCTGACCATCACCCCCAATATGGTGCTGGCCCCGATGGCCGGGGTCACAGACAGCATCTTCCGCCGCCTCATCCTGAGCATAGGCGGCTGCGGGCTGGTATGCAGCGAGATGACCAACGCGGCCAGTGTCTCGCCACGAGCGTTGAAACGGCATAAGCTGCTGGACTATCTGCCCGAGGAGCGCCCGATAGCGATGCAAATCAGCGGCAATGACCCGGACCGGGTGGCGCAGGCGGCCCGCACGGTCGAAGCGCTCGGGGCCGATATCCTCGATATCAACTGCGGTTGTCCCTCGCCAAAAGTGACCGGGGGGGGGCACGGGGCCTCGCTCCTGTGCGACCTGCCCCGAATGGACCGCGTGCTCACCGCCGTGCGCGAGGCAGTGACGCTGCCCATCACGCTGAAATACCGCGCCGGGTGGGACGAACACAGCTTGAACTTCCTGGAGACGGCGCGTATCGCTGAGGAGGCTGGTATCGATGCGCTCACACTGCACCCCCGCACCCGCGAGCAGCGGTATGCCGGGGAGGCCGACTGGAGTCGCATTGCGGCAGTCAAGCAGGGCGTTCGTATTCCCGTGGTGGGGAGCGGAGATGTCCGGAGCGCTGCGGATGCGCTGCATCGTCTGGCAACCAGCGGTGTTGACGGGGTGATGATCGGGCGGGGAGCGCTGGCCAACCCGTGGATCTTTCTCCAGGTGGCGCAGCTTCGGCGCGGAGAACCGCCATTCGAGCCAAGTCTGGATGATAAATATGCCCTGCTGCTGCGCTACCTTGCCATGAGCCTGGAAGAACTCCCCGAACGGGTGGCGCTCAACAAGCTCAAACAATTTGTGGGGCAGTTTGTCATCGGGGCACCGGGCAGTGCCTTCCTGCGAAGCTGTGTGCAGCGGTCGCGCAGCGTGGAGGAGGCG
>DAOTUF010000287.1:0-7402 GCA_034437495.1 Chloroflexaceae bacterium
AACCGGCTTGTTACGGACACGACACGGGCTTACTCGCATCGTCCTGTTTCATCGTGCCCGATAGCGCCTGGGGCTGGCTCGCGCACCCCAGGGTATCGTGACCGGCTGAACGGAGCCTCGAAAGGCCAGATCTGGTCATACCTCGGCCTGTTCGC
This sequence comes from Chloroflexaceae bacterium, assembly GCA_034437495.1. Classification (GTDB taxonomy): domain Bacteria; phylum Chloroflexota; class Chloroflexia; order Chloroflexales; family Chloroflexaceae; genus JAAUSY01. The sequence goes on from DAOTUF010000287.1 coordinate 156, forward strand.
CGGAGCGTGCAAGCTGCCTGACTTCAGTCAGTGCGGGGTATGACGTGAGCATACATCATACATCCGGTGCAAAGGTATAGTACCACATCCTGAATGACATTTCCATCCGGCCTACAAATCCCGTCGGCTGAAGCAGACCATCGCCAGCACCAGCGCCCCCCCAACGTAGACCCCGGCGTAGATGACCATGGCCGGGCTTGGGACGGAAGAGGTGGTGAAGGGAGACGCTCCCACCTCCTGGATCAGGGAAGGCTGCATCAGGTAGGCCGTGCGCCGCCAGAGCGCTTCTACGGGCATCAGCAGGCTGGTGATAATCCCCACTCGCACTGCGGCTTCCGATTGGAGCAGGGAGCCAATTTGCTCCACCCACGCGCCAATGAACGCCAACCCGTAGAGCATAAAGAGCGCCACGCCGTTGGTCATGGTCGAGAAGCGCGTTCCCCCCAGGAGAGAGAGGGCAATCAGGACCAGGGATTCGAGCATCAGCAGCGCCATTCCCTGGAGCGGGTTGGGCGGGAGATAGCCCGTTCGCCCGTAGACAATCACGAGGATGCCCCCCCCGAGCAACCCCAGGTACAGCACCATCATCGCCGCGAACCCCAACCATTTGCCCAGGATGATGTGCCAGCGGCGGAGGGGACGGGTGGCAATCGTCTGGATGGTGTGGGAGCTGATTTCTCCCGAAACGGTGTCCACGGAAGCGAGGATCGAAATCATAATGGTCAGGAAGTGGACGACATAGAGGCCGGCCATCAGGAGAAAGTTGTAGATGGTGCGGCTCATCGCTTCGGGCACCCCATCTTCGTGGAGTTCCCGGTCTATCAGGGCAAACCCTACCGTAAACAGCATGAGAAAGAGCAGCCCGAGCACCAGCGCAATGAGCACCATACGCCGCCGCCGCGCCTCCTGAAACGTCAGCCAGGTGATCGTTGCGACCATGTTCATACGGGGTATAGTACCACACAATCGGCCCGGGTGGGAGGGCTACCGCTCGAGCACCCGCCGATAGACCCCCTCCACCTGTGGCTCCACCACCTCCACCGCAAACCGTTCCCGCGCTGCGTGGCGGGCCTGCTCCCCCAGGCGCTCCCGCTCCGTCGGAGTGTCCAGCAGCCACCGCAGCCGCGCAGCAAAAACCTCAACCGTCCGTGCGAGCACCCCCGTCTCCCCATCTCGGATAATCTCTGCCGTCCCGCCGGTGGGCATCGCCAGGATGGGCGCACCAGCGGCACTGGCCTCCAGCAGCACGCGGCTCAGTGGCTCCCCCCACTGCGAGGGGAACAGCAGCACCCGGCAGCGAGCCATCAGCCGCACCACCTCGTCGTGCGATACCCACGAGCGGAATACTACCGGTACCCGCAGTGCTTCGAGTTCACGTTTGAGCTGCGCCTGGAGCGGGCCGGAGCCAGCGACTACGAGGGTAGGCAGGGGAGCGCTGGTGCCGCCTGGGAGCGCCTGGAGTGCCTGGAGTGCTCGGAAGATGGGGACCAGCAGCATCGCCCCCTTGTTGGGTTCGAGCTTGCCCACAAAGAGCAGGAACGGCTCTGGCAGGGGGGAGGCTGGCGGGGTGGACGCAAGCTGCTCGATGGCCGCAATATCAACCATGTTTGGGATGACATGCAGCCGGTCGGCAGGCACTATCCCCATATTCCGCAGCCGGTCGGCAACGTAGTGGCTCACAGCGATAACCGCATCGGCGCGGGCAAGAAATGCCGCACGGCGCTGCACATGGCGGGCGAGGTAGGGCACCGCTGGCAGGGCCAGCACCCCCACCAGCGGCCCCAGGCGAGCCACAAGCTCCGTGACGAGACCGGCCCACGAAGCCCACGGACGCTGCGGGGAGGGGTGTTGGTAGGGGAAGCGGTCGCCGTGCAAGCCGGTGGCGAAATAGTGCCATGGCCAGTGGTCGCGGACGGTGACGACCACCGGTGCGCCACACCGCTGCCCGGCCAGTACCGCCGCGGGGGAGGTCTGCACGTGCTGCGCGTGGATGAGCAGCCGGGCGCCCGGCTGCCGCCGGGCCAGGGTTGCCAGCGCCTCGGCCAGGGCAGGCCAGAGCCGCTCATGACGGGCATAGTTCTTGAGGAAGGGGAGGGAAGGGGCATGGTAGAGATAGTGGCAGGTCGGCACGCCGGGGCCGGAGGTCTCGCCATCGTCAGGAACGGTCAGGCGCTCGGTTGGGGGTGGGAGGTAGGCTGCACGCGCCACCTGCGTGGGAACCACCGCCGTGACCCGGTGCCCCCGTTGGATGAGCGCTCGCGCCAGAGTGTAGGCGCTCCAGGCGCTCCCGCCGACCGTGCCCGGGGGGAAGGTGTCAGTTGGCAGGAGGATGTTCAAGATGCTCTGTTCCTCGTTCCCCCCGACGAGCCTCCATCCTGCCGAAGACGGTGATATTCGCGCTCGTGCTGGTGGGCAATGGCGTCCCAGGTGAAGGGGGACGCTGCCTGCTGCCCCCCCCGGCTCAGGCGCTCCCGGAGCGTGGGGTCTCGGGCCAGACGTCGGAGCGCGTTTGCCAGGCTCCGACGGTCGTTCGGGGGCACCAGCAGCGCGTGCTCCCCATCCACCAGCTTTGCCCCGGTCTTCCCGCCTTCCAACCCCTGCCCCCCCGGTGCCTCCGTGGTGACGACCGCGGCCCCGTGGCTCAAGGCCGCCAGCAAGCTCCCACTGCGAAACGACGCCCCATCGCGGAAGGGCAGCACCACGCAGTCTGTTGCCAGCAGGTGCGCCGAAACGGTGGCTTCGTCGACGTAGCCCGTGATGAGCACCCGTTCGTGCCACGGGAACTGCTGGAGCGTGGCCAAGAAGCGGTCCGCGTAGGCGTGGTCGTGGGGGGAGGTGGCCACCCCGCCAATCAGCAGCAGGAAGAAGTTCGGGGGAGGGGAGGCCGGGTGTTCCCGCCGCGTCTGGCGGCTCTCCTGGTCCAACTCGTTGAGTGCTTCCAGCAGCAGGTCCCCCCCCTTACTGCGCGAGAGCAACCCGAAGGAGGCTACCAGGGTTTCACCCGGGCGGACGCCCAGGTACTCCCGCCACTTCTCGCGCTCGTACCCGGGGGGGGGAGCCACCCCGATGTTGGAGCCGATAGGGATATGGCAGGCGGCTACCCCGGCGTGGTGCAGCGTGGCGGTATCTTCGGCGTTGGTACTGACCACCAGGTCGCAGTCGCAGGCCAGCCGCCGCGTTATCCAGCGCCGCAGGGGAGCAGCCTTCGGGAAGAGATAGGGTTCTCGCAGGTCGTGGAAGGTGACGGCCAGACGGGGACGACGCGCCAGAGACCGCAGACGCCAGGGCAGCAGGTTCACCGCCGGGTGCATTCCGTAGGCTCCAGTCTGGTACTGGATGTGCAGGATATCCGGGCGCAGCCGGTCCAACACGGCGATAGTCTCGCTCCAGCAGCGCCACCCCCACGAGGAGATGGCCCTCCGCAGAACGGTGAACGGCTCCGTATCGGAATCGGAGGGCGCGGAGGGGGGGGCAGGTGGAAACAGGGCAGCAGGGGGACGGCTGGTGATGACTGTGACGCGGTGTCCCGCACGTGTCAGCGACCGGGCAAGGCAGCGGGTGTAGTCGCCCACCCCGCCCGGCTGCGGGGGGTATTCGGCGGTGAGAAAGGCCACGTGCCAGGGAGCGCAACCCTCCATCTCTCTCACGCCTGTCGTCCGAGCAGATTTTCGGCAATCGTCCGCATCTGGGCAAAGGCGGCCTGTGCGTCGGGTGCTGCTCCCACCCGGACCCGTTCCAGCGATTGGAGCGCCCGGGTGTGGTAGCGGCTTGCCACTCTGCCGCTTGCCTCGCGTGAGCCTGCGGCTTCCAGCACGGCCAGGGCCCGGGTCACATCCTCGTCGCTCACCTGCGTTTGCTGATAGACCCGCTTCAGGTCGTCGCGGGTGTCGGCGTGGCGCAGCGCATGGACAATGGGCAGGCTCACCTTGCGCCGGTAGATGTCGGCGGCTCGCGGCTTGCCCGTTACCGCCGGGTCGCCCCAGATGCCAAGCCGGTCGTCCTCAATCTGGAAGGCCAGGCCAAGGTTCAGACCAAAATCAAAGAGCGCTTCGTAGCTCTCGGCGTCGGCTCCGCCGACCATCGCCCCCAGTCCCGCCGCGCTCGATATCAAAGCTGCGGTCTTGCGCCCGATCATGGCCAGGTAGTCGGCCTCGTCAATGGTCAGATCGCCCTCAAAGCTCAGGTCCAGGTATTGCCCCTCGCAGATGGTCAGAATGGTCTCTTCAAAGCGTTTGACCACCGCCAGGACGACCTCTGCCGGAACGTCGGCTTGCGTCAGGCGGAGCAGGGACAGGTGGGCGATAACGAACATCCCATCCCCGGCGTTAATCCCGTGGGCCAACCCCCACTGCTTCCAGACGGTCACGCGCCCACGTCGGGTGTCGCTGTCATCTTCAATATCGTCGTGGATGAGCGAAAAGTCGTGGATAAGCTGGAGCGCCGCCGCGAGCGGGAGCGCCTGCGCGACGGTGCCGCCCACCGCTGCACACGCCAGCAGCGCCAGTTGGGGGCGCAGCAGCTTGCCCGGGTCGAAGTGCGCCGGTTTCAGGTCGGTGTCACGCCACCCGAGGTGGTATTCCAGCATGCCATAGAAGTTCGCCATCCGCGCCTCGGCAGCGGGGAAGGCGGCCCGCATCTCTTCCTGGATCGTTGACCGAATATCTGAGGTATTCATCGTATGGTGCAAAAAATCCTCTCTTGCTCCGTTTAATATAACGTATTGTCGTACGACACAGGCTCGTACATTCCATATCGCGTATCAGACCTTTGAAAAAGATGGGTGCAACACCCTTTGTGGGGTTGTCACCGAATGCATAACAGGCTTACGAGTATTGGTCGTAGTATCTGAATAGGACCAGGCAAGGATTTTGATGTTTTTGTGGCTGTAATGCTGCCGTAATCTTCTGTAACCCCCTGGTAATGAAAAGTTCTTGTCGATTGCGTACGCGAATAGTACACTGACGCCAAGTACATTGCAATGTCATACGTCCGAGAACGGTATTAGCCAGTGATTAATTTGAAAGGGGTACTGACATGCCGCTCAACATGCGACTCCGGTTCAGTCCAAAGAAAGATGGTCTTGTCAAGGTGCTTGGCCCGTTGGAGACGGAAATCATGCAAACCCTGTGGCAGGACAAACGCAGCACCGTGAAGAAGGTCCATCGCAAGCTCTCGCAGCAACGTGACATTGCCTATACGACGGTCATGACGACGATGGGTCGTCTGGCCGAAAAGGGGGTGCTCGATCGGCACCGCGAGGGGTTGGCCTACGTCTATACGCCTGCTATCTCCGAAGAAGAGTTTGTCAGTATGGTGGTGCATCAGGTGCTTGACGGTCTCATGGATGATTATAGTGATATGGCCATTGACTATATGATAGATTATCTGTCGAAGAACGACCCTGAAGAACTGCGGCGGTTGCAGCAGGCCATCCAGTCGCGCAGTTCCCAGTAGCCCCGGGCGGACCCTCCACCCCCGGTGCGAGAAGGGGAGCCGGGGTGAGCAAAACAATGGACAACAGGCCACGGGACTGGTGCGCCAGGTCCCGGTCGTTCGCTCACCCTGCCCCCGCTCTTGCTTCTGTCTGAAGCAACGCCCGGCCTTCGTCTCCGTGGTCGGCCACCGTCACCAGTTCGCCCCACAGGTCATAGGGGGTTGCCTGCGTTATGCGGACCCGCACCCGGCTGCCGACCTCGGCCTGCCCCCACGCCAGAACTTGCCCATCTACCTCCGGAGCCTCACGGAAGGAGCGCCCGACTACGAGGTCCCGTCCATCGTCGGTCGTCCCCTGCCCCTCTACCAGTACCTCCAGGTGGTGCCCCTGCCAGCGGCGGTTGCGTTCCAGCGCAATCGGTTGCTGGTGGCGCATGGCGCGGTGCCAGCGGCGCTCAATGGTGCGCGGGGGAACCTGGGGGTGTGCGGTCGCGGCGGGGGTGCCGTGCTCCTGTGAGTAACGAAATACCCCCACCCGGTCGAACTGCACCTCGCCCAGAAAGTCCAGCAGCGTATGAAAGGCGTGCTCCGTCTCGCCCGGGAACCCGACAATGAAGGTCGAACGCAGGGCGATATCGGGCATTGCCCGGCGGAGGTCCGCCACCACCTCGCGGGTGTGGTCCAGGTGCGGCGAGCGGTGCATCCGTCGGAGAACGTCGGGGTGGGCATGCTGAAGCGGCATATCGAGGTAGTGGCAGACCTGCGGGGAGCGGGACATGGTTGCTATCAGCCGCGGGGTGATGCTCTGGGGGTAGGCGTACATCAGGCGTACCCATACCTCGGGCGGCAGTTCGTCCCCCAGTTGCTCCAGCAGGGTCGCCAACCCTTCCCCGTCGGGCGCGAAGTCCAGGTCTCGCCCGTAGTCCGTCAGGTGTTGCGCCACCAGCACGATTTCCCGCACCCCCTGTGCCGTCAGTTCTTGCGCCTCTCGGATGACCTCGTCGGGTGGCTTGGAGCGCATTGCTCCTTTGATGGTGGGGATGAGGCAGAAGGAACAGCGCAGGGAACAGCCATCCGATATCTTCAGGTAGGCCGAGGGAGGCGTACCGGTTCGGCGGAACGAGGCGGTGCGCCAGTCTACGTCTGTATCCGCAGGGTCGCAGCTCCCCCCTCCCTCGAACAGCTTCCCGATGTGGGGCCACTGGCGGGTGCTGAGGGTTGCATCCACCCCCTTCACCGACCGCACCAGACCGGCGTGGCTCTCGACCATACAGCCTGCGGCCACGAGCCGTTGGCCCGGCGGCTTCCGCGCTCCCAACTCGCGCAGGACTTCCAGCGCTTCCTGGCGAGCAGCCGCCAGAAAACCGCACGTATTGACGATGAGCACCTCGGCGTCTGCTGGTTGCTCGACCATGCGGTGCCCCTGCGCCGCCAGAAGCGCGTTCATCCCCTCGCTATCCACGGTGTTTTTGGGGCAGCCGAGTGTGATGATATGGTAGTTCATCGGTAGTTGGTGAATTGCAGCGGGATTGGGAAATCCTGCTCCTGCTCGCGCAAAAACTGAATGACCCCTTGAAGCTCATCGCGGCTTTTGCTGCCCACCCGCACCGCATCGCCCTGAATACGAGCCTGCACCTTTTTCGGGAACTCATCCCGTATCATCTTCTGGAGCTTCTTGGCCAGATCGGTGTCAATTCCCTTCTGGAGGGCTGCCACCTGACGCACGCGCATCCCCCCGATTTCCTCGACCTTTCCGTAGCTGAAGATTTTCAGGGAGAGGTTCCGTCGCACAGCTTTGGTCTCAAGAACTTCGC
>DAOTUF010000288.1:0-1831 GCA_034437495.1 Chloroflexaceae bacterium
GGTAGAATAGGGTCCATGGTTTTTGTGGTCCTTTCGTTGTTGGGTTTTGATTACCAACGATACCACAAAAACCATGCTCGTTTCCCGGCCAGTTTTGGCGAAGGTATTGTCACAATTCCCCATCGGCCATCTTTGTCAAAGATACCGAAGGGCGGGTCATTGTCGCCAATCGGCAGCTTGAGCGAATGTTCGACGCCGAACCCGGTACCCTCATCGGCAAAACGGCCTACGACCTCGTGCCCGCTGAGGTTGCCGCCGATGTCTGGGGGTCGGAGCAGGAGGTCATCCTGACGGGCACCCCCACCGAGCGCGAGGAGCGGGTGCCGATGGGCGGGGAAATCCGGATCCTCCTGGCCACCAAGTTCCCCATCTATGATGGACGCGGGACGGCGTACGCGGTCGGGGGCATCCTCCTGGATATCACAGAAATGAAGCGGATGGAAGACGAACTGCGGACCTTCAAGTCGCTGGTGGACAATGCCCTTGACGGTATCAACGTCACGGACCTGACCGCCTGCATCCAGTATGCCAACGCCAGTTTTCGCCGCATGACCGGGCTTGGGGAGGCGGTGATAGGCAGGAGCATTGTGGAGGTTTACCACGACGATGCCGACTATCTGGTGAACGCTGCCCGAAAGGTGGCCGAGGAGGGAGCCTGGCAGGGAGACCTGACACTGAAATCTGCCAACGGGGGCGGGCTTCCGGTGACGGTGGCCGTCTTTGCCATTACTGGCGAACAGGGACAGCCCCATGCGCTGGCGGCCATCGTCCGCGATACCTCCGAACAGAAGCGGATGGAGGAAGATCGGTTGGCCTTCCAGCAGCAGATTATTGACGCGCAGCGAGCCGCCTTGCGCGAACTCTCTTCGCCGCTCATCCCCATTGCCGACGACGTGGTGATTATGCCGCTCATCGGCAGCATCGATACCCGACAAGCACAGGACATTATGGAAACCCTCCTGGAGGGGGTCGCCTATCACCAGGCCAGAACCGCGATTATCGACATCACCGGGGTGGCGGTCATCGACACGCAGGTCGCCAATGCGCTGATTCAGGCGGCCCAGGCGGTGCGGTTGCTCGGGGCCGGGGTCATCCTCACCGGTATCGGCCCGGCCATGGCGCAAACGCTGGTTAGCCTGGGGGCTGACTTGAGCGGGATTGACACCCAGGGAACGCTTCAGGCGGGGATTACCAATGCCCTGAACTCCTGAATTTCTGACCCCCTGACCGGGCCTGCTACCGCTCGTCATTGCCCATCGTGCTCAGCACCCGGTGCGCCCGGAGTGCCAGCCACATGGCGAAATACTGATCGGCATCTTCCAGGTCCATCCCGCTGATTTGCTTGATACGGTCCAGGCGATAGAGCAGCGTGTTGCGGTGAACATGCAGCGCGTCGGAGGTTGCCCGCAGATTGCCCAGGTGATTGAAATACTCCTCCAGGGTCTTGAGCAGTTCCCCCCCCTGTTTGCGGTCGTAGCTCACGAGCTTCGAGAGCGTTTCCCGATAGAAGGTCCACATCTCCGGCTCCTCGCGCAGCAGCACCAGCAAGCGATAGACCCCCAGGTCGCTGAAGTCCAGCACGCGCTGCGACCCGAAGAGCTGTCGTCCGAGCGAGAGCGATTGTTCCGCTTCCTTGAGCGTGTGGGTCCAGTCCAGGATAGTGGGAGCCGGCGTGCCGATAGCCACGACCAGGTCCTCATAATCCAGCACCAGACGTTCGCGCAGCGATTCGGCCAGGTCGCGGGGGCGGGCGGTCCCGTTGGTCCCAAGCGGCAGCATACAGAGCACTGCTTGTTCGCGCCGCAGCAGCGGAGCGCTTATGCCCCGCCGC
>DAOTUF010000289.1:0-1612 GCA_034437495.1 Chloroflexaceae bacterium
CGGCAACTCGTCCGGTCGGTCAACCACTACTTGCTTGACCCGCAGGTGGGGGGGCACCGCCTCAACAGCGACTTCCCCGCAGCTCTCCCTTCCCCGGAACGGTGTTCTGGTTTCGGGTTCGGGCACCAGGAGCACGGCGCGATGTCGAACCATCTGGAAATGATGTATGCCTATGCGCTCTACCAGCGCGGGTTTGTCCGAGAAGGGTACGAGGTGCTGGAGCGGGTGTACCAGCACTGCCAGAACTTCACCGTCAACCGCGTCTACCCCGGCCTTCCGGACCACTTCGACCACAAGGGGCGCGGCAGATATCCCTACCTGACCGGCGCGGCAAGCTGGCTGCTCCTGACCCTGGTCATGGGGGTCTTCGGGGTGCGGGGGATAATCGGCAACCTCTCGCTGGCTCCTCGCCTGGTGCGGGAACAGTTTGCCCCCGATGGGCGGGCCATCCTTGCTACGCGGTTTGCGGGCCGCAAACTGACGATAAACTACCAGAACCCCGGACGCCTGGACTATGGGATGTACCAGGTGAAAGCGATAGCCGTCAATGGGCAGGCGGTGACGTTCGAACGCCGGGAAGATGCCGTAGTGATTGAGCGAGCGGTGATAGCGGACCTGAATGCCTACCAGACCCATCAACTGGAGGTTTCGCTTGGTTCCCTCTAACCGCCCTCCGTTTTGACGCGGTCTGGCAAACCGCCTATCATGGGTAGCTGTCATGGCATGGCGTTGCCGGGCAGAGACACCGGTCTGAATAGGAACGTGGTTCGTTCAGTTCAAGGACGCATTTCCGTCAAGCCAGTTTGATTGCAACAAAGGTATGATGTGTATGACTACTCTTGACTCCGTAGATGACGGTTCGCTCGATCAATCCATTGCTGAGCATTTGCAGGATGGAACGTTTGTGACCTGGCTCCCCCAGGGCGTCGCCCATCTGACCCGCGATATCCAGCAGCACCTTCCCCAGGCCAGCGAGACCCAGGCGCGGTTGTTTGCGCAGCAGGTCATCCGCCTGCGCGGGTTGGAACACTTTTTTGAGAAGTACGGGGAAGACAGCGACGAGAGCTATGATATCCGGCTCAAGAAGGCCCACAAAGACCTTGACTACCAGCGCCACTACCGTATTGCCCTCTTTGGCGACGGGGGGTCGGGCAAGAGCCTGCTCATCAATGCCCTGCTCGGGCGCAACCTGCTCCCGAGCGGCGAAGGGTTCGCGGTGACGGGAACGATTGTCGAAATCTCCTTCGACGCCAGCGAGGGGGAGGAGGTGGCGGAGGTCATCCCCCGCGACCAGGAAGATATCCGCAGGCTGCTGGAGGAATTTATCCGTTCCTACCAGCTGAGGGCCCGCAAGGTTCCCGAGCAGTTGAGCGAGATGCTCAGCCGGGAGATGATGAACTGGGAGCTTCCCCCCGACCTCGCCAAGGTGGAAGGGATTAAAGAGGACTTTGTGCAGGTTCGCCTGACGCTCTCCAATATGGTGCGGCAGTTTGCGTCCGGGCGGGGGTATACGCTCAAGACGACCTTTTCGCTCAATGACGACGAGGATATGAAGCAGCTCAGGGACCTGATTGATGACAAGAGTGCCCTGAACCGCAACCGCACCATTGAT
>DAOTUF010000290.1:0-6852 GCA_034437495.1 Chloroflexaceae bacterium
GGAACCAGCTCCGGGGGTGCTTCCCGGACGTCGGACGTTCCCGCCGCACCCGGGCCGACCATGAGGACAGTTTCCAGAAGATTAAAGCGCTGATTGAGCACTTCGACCGCGACCCGCGGTGGGCCACCAAAGTGACCGATGTACGAAACTGGCTCAACTTCTCGGCCAGCGAGCGCTACCGGGACGACGGCACAGAACGGGAACACTATTCCGACTCATCGGGGAAGTCGGGGGGGCAGAAGGCCAAGCTTGCCTACACCATCCTGGCCTCGGCCATCGCCTACCAGTTTTTCGGGTTGGAGCAGGAGGGGCAGGTGGGGTATAATAGGACCTCGTTTCGCTTCGTCGTGATTGACGAAGCATTCAGCAAGACCGACCAGGCCAATGCGCGGTTTGCCATGGAGCTGTTCAAGCACCTGGGGCTGCAACTGCTGGTCGTCACGCCCGAAGATAACATTCACGTGGTCGCGCCGTACATCTCGGTGTGCCACCATGTGCATAACCATCAGGGCAACCATTCGAGAGTCTACGATATCCAGTGGGAAGTGCTCTTTCGGGAGAACGTCGAGCTTCTAACGACAACAACAACAACCTATGATTATGCCAACTGAACCGGCGAGCGGGGCGGCTCGCAGCGAATTTACCGTCACCCACGCCCGTCCCTACAACCTGACCTCGCCCTTGCGCTGGATTGTTTCTCACGCCCTGCGCTACCCCCACCTGCCCATCCTCGCCGCGCTCGGGTCCATGTTGACCGATGGCCTCTACAGCCTGGTGACGGTGCTGGTGGGGCAGGCGTTCGACCTGGTCGCAGCCCCCGATGCGACCACCAGTCAACTCCTCTCCCTGACCCTGGTCATCCTGGGTATCCACCTGGTCCTGGGAGTGACCAACCTGGGGGGGGCGTTTGCGGCGGAGTTTACCGCGCAGCGCGTCGAACGTGACGCCCGCGAAGAACTCTATATCAGCCTTCTGGGAAAAAGCCAGACCTTCCACAACCGCCAGCACATTGGCGATATTATGGCCCGCGCCACCAACGACGTCCATCAACTCAATCTTCTCATCAATCCGGGCGTCTCGCTCATCTTCGACTCGCTCATGAGCACCATCATCCCGCTGGTGGCGATTGGTCTGCTCCGCGCCGAACTGCTCCTCATGCCGGTGCTCTTCCTGGTCGTGTTTGCCATCGCCCTGCGCTCCTACAACCGCAACCTGACGCCCGTGACGCTGGCGCAGCGCAACCAGTTCGGGGTGATGAACGCGCACCTGGCCGAGGCCATCGCGGGCATCGAGGTGGTGAAAGCCTATGCCCAGGAGGAGCGCGAGTTTCACCAGTTCACCGGCAATGCCCAGAAGTTCCGCGACCTCTTCGTTCAGGAGGGCAACATCAAAGCCGCCTACCTGCCGCTCCTGCTCTATGGCATCACCTATGGTCTGTCGTTTGGCCATGCCATGCTGCTCTTTCTGCACGGCTCCCTGAGTGTCGGGCAGGTGGTGGCCTTTATGGGTCTGGTGGGGATACTGAACTTTCCCACCTTCATTTCGCTGTTCAGCTTTGCGCTGGTGCAAATCGGGCGGGCCGGCTCTGAACGTATCCTCACGCTCATCAAGACCAGGACGGAACTGGACGAGAATGTGGCGGGGGCCGCGCAGACGGTGCAGGGAGACATCACCTTCGACCGCGTGACGTTTGAGTACGATGGCGAACCGATGCTCAAGGATATGACGTTTCACGCGCAGCCGGGCGAAACGATAGCCATTGTCGGGCAAACCGGCTCGGGCAAGACCACGCTGACGCGGCTGGTCAACCGCATCTACGATGTGAGTGCGGGGCGGGTGCTGATTGATGGGCGGGATGTGCGGGAATGGAGTCTGCAATCGCTCCGTTCGCAGATTTCAACGATTGAGCAGGATGTGTTTCTCTTTTCGCGGACCATCGCCCAGAATATCGCTTTCGGAGCTTCGGCCAGTGTGACCCGCGCAGAGATTGAGCAGGCGGCGCGGGAAGCCCAGGCGCATGACTTCATCCTGGAGCTTCCCGACGGCTACGATACGGTGGTGGGCGAACGGGGGGTTATGCTGTCGGGGGGGCAGCGCCAGCGCATCGCCATCGCCCGCGCCTTTCTCGCCAACCCCCGTATCCTCATCCTGGACGATTCGACCAGCGCCATCGACAGCGCCACCGAAGACCAGATCCAGCAGGCCATACGGCGGGTGCTCCAGGGGCGCACGACGCTGCTCATCACCCACCGCCTTTCACAAATCCGATGGGCTGACCGCATTCTCGTGCTTCGGCGGGGCGAACTGGTGGCGCAGGGCACCCACGAGGAACTGATGACCCACAGCGAAGCCTACCGACGCATCTTTGCCCGGTATGAGACCGAGGGGTGAGAGCGGGGGGCCATTTCCCCCTTCCCTCCTGCTGCCCGTTCGCTCTCACGCTCACGCCTTCCCCTTTACTCCCGACCGGCGGGGAGCAGTTCGAACCCCGCGGGCCAGGTGGTGCGGCGGTTAAAGCGCACCTCCTGCAAGCTGGCTCCCTGCAAGCGGCTCCCGTGGAGATTGGCCCATCTCAGGTTGGCTTCGTCCAGGCTGGCTCCACGCAGGTCGGCATCAATCGCTTCTGCACTTTCCAGGTCTGCCCCCGACAGGTCAGCATCCTGAAGGCTGGCATTGTGCAAGTTCGTCCGTTTAAGCCTGGCCCGTCGCAGGTTGGCGCTTTCCAGGTGGGCCCCGCTCAGGTTGGCCCCACTCAGGTTGGCGTTTTCCAGGTTGGCCCCGCTCAGGTTGGCCCCGCTCAGGTTCAGGTAGCTCAAGTCCAGCCCGTCCAGGTAGGCATCTCTCAGGTTCAACCCTCTTCCCCTCCCTCGGAGGATACGTTCCTCGATGCCCTGGCGCGTCAGCGCCTCGTCCGGCACCTCCTGCTCGGCTTCCTCTCGCTGCGCGGCAACCTGAACCAGTTCGTCAACGGACCGCACCGGACGGGCGGGTTCTGGCGCTCCTGGCTCTGGACGGGTTTCTTCCCGGGCTTCGGGGGAAGGAGCGGGAGCTTTGCGCGGCTCCTCTCCCTTTTCTCTCTGTTCTTTCTTCAACATAAAGGACAGGATAGGCGGGGGCAGCAGGGTGCTGAAGATGACCATAATGACGATGACCGAATACACCTCGTCGGTAACGACGCCCAGGGCCCGTCCGGTGGCCGCAAAAATAAGCCCCACCTCACCCCGCGGGACCATCCCCCACCCGACGACGAGCTTGCGCACATTGCCCGCCGCAAAACCAGACACAATTTTCCCGGCGATAGCCGCAATCGTGATACCCAGGGCGACCAGCAGAATGTTCACGTCGAAGAGGGTGTCGAGCCGGACGTCCATGCCTACCTTGACAAAGAAGATGGGCACAAGGAAGAGGCTGATTGGCTCAATCACCTCTTCGATGTGGCGCACGTTGTAGCGCCTGGTCACTTCCTGCACCCGTTTTTCCAACTCCGTGTCGGTATAATCGATAATCTCCCAGAAGCGGTGCTGGATGTCGGGGTTCGTCTGTTCCAGGCACCGCCGAATCGAATCGCTCTCTTCATCATTCATGACCTTCTGGACGCGGCTCTTCAGGCCGGTGTCAGACTGCTCAATGGAGGAGTGGATGTCGTCCACCATCTCGGGGTTTTCGAAGAAGTGGCGGAACTGGTGGGGGTCGAGGATGAGACCCGCCGCGAATGCCCCGACAATCGGGGCCAGGTCTATCATCTCGGCAAGAAAGGCGAGCAGCAGCCCGAAGCTGATGGCAATGGAGAATTTGACCCCCATCCCCACATTCATCCGCGAAAAGAACTTCCCGAGCAGGTCCATGAAGTACTGCCCGGCGACCACCGCAGCCACCAGAAAGATGACCGCCTTGCCCGTAATCAGGCCGATTTCCATCAGGCTCACTTCACCGACGCTCACAATGGCCGACACAATCGCCAGGATAATCAGCCCCATCACGTCGTCAATCACCGCCGCGCCCAGAATAATCCGCGCTTCAGGGTCCTGGAGCCTGCCGAGGTCTCGGAACACCCGCGCCGTGATGCCCACCGAGGTGGCGGTCAGCGTGGCTCCCACAAACAGGTACGCATTGGAGGAAAGACCGGGGAGCAGCCAGGGACCGACGATATACGTCCCCAGGACAAAGGGTATCACCACGCCGATAATCGCAACCAGCAGGGCCGGGCCACCAACCTTGCGCATGTCCTCCAGGTTGGTTTCAAGCCCGACCTGAAACAGCAAAATGACCACGCCAAGCTGCGCCAGAAACCCGATAAAGGGGTCTTCTTTCATCGGTTCCAGCACATCGATACCGATCAGAAAGAGGTTGCCAAGCACAACCCCGATGACCAGTTCGCCCAGAACCGATGGCTGCCCAAAGCGCTCGACCAACCCCGACACCTTTGCTGTGACGAGAATAATGACCATCCACAACAACGTATCGCCAACCCCGTGGGAAGGCGCGGACCCTTCAGCAGCAGACAGCAGCGGCAGAGCATGGATAAGCTCTGGTGGTAGAAACGGAACCATACCGATATCTTTACCTCCTGATATGCTACGTACGATAAACCTTCGGAAACAGCATGAAAAAAAATTTGAGCACGGGACCCCGGTGCACCGGGGCATTATGGACTTTCTACCTTTAGAGGACCCGTACCCCCAACCGGAGGGTCGGGAGCCGGGGTCAGGGGGTCGGGGTTAGGGAGACCATCCCACCGCCTCCGTGCCACAGGGGGAACCCCTCCGGGGTCCGTGCCTGGTAGGTCTCGTCGGTCGTTTCGTTCTCGAGCTGGCTGACCACCAGGTAGAAGTCAGGCATATCAAACCCTTCAACGATGACCTGATCCCCCTCATCCAATGCAATCCCCTGTTCCCACCAGTACCAGCGAGGCCCGAGCATGGCTTGAACGGTCTCGCCCTCGTCTGTCTCCAAGGTCAGCAGGGTGCCATCAACCTGGACCACTTCCCCCTGGTAGCTCACCTGGGTGGCATTTTGAGCAAGAGAGGACGATCCCTGGCCCGGTCCTTGACCCTGGCCCGGTCCCTGGCCCTGGCCCGGTCCCTGGCCCTGGCCCTGACCCTGACCCTGACCCTGGCCCTGACCCTGGCCCTGACCCTGGCCCTGACCCTGACCCTGGCCCGGTCCCTGACCCTGGCCCATGCCCGGTCCCTGGCCCTGGCCCATGCCTGGTCCACGACCCTGGCCCTGGCCCGGTCCCTGACCCTGGCCCATGCCCTGCCCGTAGCCTCGGGCAATCAGGGAGGTGCCCCGGGGGTCGTCTACATAGGGCGCGTCCGGTTCCCAGGCCCGGATAAACTGCACCAGTGCTTCTACCTCGGTGGTCTTGAGGTGCTCCCCGAAGGCGGGCATTGCCGAATCGGGACGCCACCCTCCGGAGATAATCGCATCGCGGATCATCGCGTCGGAGTGGCGAGTAAGAAACTGCTGACTGTTGATGGCCGGCCCGAACCCCCCGATGCCATCTTCGCCGTGGCATGAGGCGCAGGAGGTGGTGTAGAGGTCCTGCCCCAGATGCAGCATGGCGTCCTGGTCGGTGGGGTCGATGAGCGTGGCAGTCGGGCGGGGCCGGGGGGTTCCCGCTGCTTCTGCCTCATCAAACTGCTTGATCAAGGCGACCAGGTCTTGCACCTCCTCCGGCGAGACGACCCGTTCCCACCCGGCCATCCCCGTTCCGGCCACCCCTTCGCGTATTGTGCGGGCCAGTTCGTCACCCGCTCGGGACTGCACCTCCGAGGTATTCAGCGGCACCGCCGATGGCGTTCCCTCCCCGTCCTCACCGTGACAGACTGCGCAGTAGGACCGGTAAATATCCTGTGCTTCGCTCGGAGGCTCTTTCTGCGTTGCCCGCACGGGGACCACCCCCGTCGGGATGTCGTCCCCCTCCGCTGGTGTCACAGCGGTGGTCGGGGAAGTGGCAGTCGGAGTGGTGGTCGGATCGGCGGTCGAGGTGCGACCGGCTGGCTCGGTCGAGATGCAGCCAAACAGCAGCCCGCCCGAAAGCAGCAGCACCATTAGCAGGACCAGCAATGGACTCCTGGATGATTTCATGATTATTCCCCTTTCGTTCGTCTTTCCCTTGCTCCGCCACAGTATACCAGAAAAAGCAGGGGAGCTTGACGGAAGGGGCGTTTGACCGTATGAACCCGCCGCAAGCCACGCCACGTTCGTGGCAGTGGTGAGGCGGGTTTCTCAATGGCTTGAGCCAGCCGCATGGCGCTCTTGCGAAAAATTCACCCACCTGGAATCATTCGTTCAGGTCTTCCACCCATAAACCGAAGGCCCACGGGCAGACTTGAGGTTCTCAGGCGTCGGGAGTGCACCTTTCCAACGTATCGGTATCTGGTTCCATCGGCGAACCTTCCGGTGGGTAAAACCGATAGAGTATGAGCCAATCGGCTCACGTATCGTAGACCGGCTGCCGCTTCGGCGGCAAGCGGAGCATGCGTAGTCCCCTGGACACAGGGCACGTGGCTTGGGGTGCGGACTCCCCTGGGGAGCGTCCACAAGAAGCCGCAGGGCTTGAGACCCTGCGGAGTGTCACAGGAATGCGACTTTGTGGTGTACTGGAGAGGGTTGGAGACCCGGGCAGCACGGCCCGACCTGAATGGTCCTCGTCCGACCCTTTTCGCATCAACCATAAATTACGGGAAGACCAGCATATGCAACAACGGATGATCTTCGTGCAATCTCTCGCCTTTCTTGCCCTTGTCGGGTTCGTGGTGGCGGTGGTCCTGCTCATGGTGCAGCCGCGCCCGGACCCCGGTTCTCACCAGGCCAGCAACAACCACCCCACCCCCGCCCCCACCGCAT
>DAOTUF010000291.1:0-5152 GCA_034437495.1 Chloroflexaceae bacterium
CACAGGTCATCCACCCCGAAGCCAAAATGATGGACCACCCGACGGTATTCATCGGTCAGGGTGGTCTCGAAGAAGGGAGGGTCGTCGGAGTTAATCGTCACCGGCACCCCGGCGTCGTAGAGGGTGCGCAGCGCGTGCTGCTTCCACGACGGGGCCGCCCCCGTGCGGATATTGCTGCTCGGGCATACATCGAGCACGACGCCGCGGTCGCGCAAGTGGGCCACCAGTGCGGGGTCCTGGACGCTCCGTATCCCGTGACCAATCCGGCTGACCTTCAGCACGTCCACCGCCCCCCACACACTGGAGGGTCCCGCCACCTCGCCCGCGTGCGCCATCAGGTGCAGCCCGGCGTCCCGCGCTGCTGCAAACACCTCGGCAAAGGGTTCGGGGGGGTAGTGTATCTCGTCGCCGCCGATGGACCAGGCGACCAGCCGGTGGCTCCGCAGCTCCTTGGCAATCTCCAGCACGTACCAGGCATAGGCAGGCGTATACTGGCGTCCATAATCCAGCGCCAGTTGGACCATCACCCCGGTCTCGCGTTCGGCGTGGGCAAACCCGGTGGCCGCCCCGACAATGGCTTCTCGCAGATGAATACCCCGCAGGAGATGCTGCATGGGCGAGAGCATCACTTCCGCATAGCGGACCTGCTGGCGAGCCAGCATCAGCCCCATCTCATACGCCAGTTGCTCAAAATCTGCACACCGAACGATGACCTGCGTCAGCGACATGAACACCGCAAGAAACTCACTGAAATTGCGGTAGCGGTAGAGCTTCTGCACCTCTGCCAGGTTGCGAGCGGGAATCCCCACCCCGTTGCGGCGGGCAAGCTCCAACGCCGTTCGTGGCTCAATCGAGCCTTCCAGGTGAACATGCAGCTCCACCTTCGGCATACGCGTGATGAACGCATCAAGTTCCGGGGTCAGCCCGGCCCTGCGCCTGACTGATGGTGACATTGGGGACCTCTTTATCACCGAAGTACCACCCATGGCCCAACTCCTTGTTTTCAATGGTTGCGAGGGTCGAGAAACCAGGCTTCGGAAGAAACCTGGTTTCTCAAGCGGTCTTCTGCCTCGACACTGAGGGGTGCAAAACCAGGCTTCGGAAAAAGCCTGGTTTCTCGATTGGCTATGACAATCAGCGCGACGGGATGGCTACGACAGAACGTAAGAGCATCCTGGGGGGGCAAAAAAGGGAAATAGCACCGGGCTATTTCCCTTGCTTCTTCCCCCGCGGGCGTGCGTCAGTTGATACCGGCCTCCTTCAATCGCTGCGCATTGTCGTAGATCGTCAGTTCATCAATAATCCCATCCAGGTTGCCGTTCAGCACCCCGGGCAGGTTGGAAAAGTTCTGCCCGATGCGGTGGTCTGTGATGCGGTCCTGGGGAAAGTTGTAGGTGCGGATTTTCTCGGCCCGTTCCCCGGTGCCCACCTGCGCCAGGCGCGACGCGCCCAGTTCGCGTTGCTGTTTCTCCTGCTCACGAGCATAGAGCCTGGCCCGCAGCACGCTCAACGCCTGGGCCTTGTTTTTGAGCTGCGAGCGGTTATCCTGACAGATGACGACGATTTCTTCGGGCGTGCCCGGCTTGTAGGCAATGCGGACCGCCGAATCGGTGGTGTTCACCCCCTGCCCGCCGTGCCCCTGCGCCCGAAAGACATCCACGCGGTAATCTTCCTCCCGCAGGTCAATTTCGGTCGGCTCCGTTTCGGGGAGCACGGCGACCGTGGCCGTGCTGGTGTGGATACGCCCCCGCGCCTCGGTTTCGGGCACCCGCTGCACCCGATGCACGCCCCCTTCATATTTCATACGGCTGTAGACCCCCTCGCCGCTCACACTGAAGACGACCTCCTTGATCCCCCCGGGGCCGTTGTCGGCCAGGTTCATGAGTTCGACTTTCCACCCGCGTCATCAGCATAGCGCTGGTACATCCGGAAGAGGTCTGCCGCGAAGAGGGCGGCTTCGTCCCCCCCCTCGCCCTGCCGAATTTCGCAGATGACATCCCTGGTATCATTGACATCTCGCGGGAGCAGCAGCAGCTTGATATCTTCTTCCAGCACGTCGCGCTGCTGGCGCAGCGCCTCCATCTCCTCCTGCGCCAGTTCGCGCATCTCGGGGTCCAGCCCATCGTTGAGGAGCGCCTGAGTCTCTTCCAGAGACTCGAGCGTCTTGCGGTAGGTCCGAAATGCCCCGACCACGGCTTCCAGGTCACTTTGTTCGCGGGCATACTGCTGGAGCAGCGGCAGATTTGCGACCACTTCCGGCTGTGCCATCAGTTCGGACAACTCGTTGTATCGTTCCTCAATGCCAGTCAGTTTTTCAAACAACATAGAGCTACATTATTGATAGAGATGATAACGATGAGAACCACCCGATCAACCCATTGCGGTTAACCCTGCTCCCAACGAAACCGGTTCATCAATTATACCATGGCTGTCCATGCAAAACGACCCCCGGCACGAAACCAATTTCCGTGCGTTCGGGGCAATGCACCAGATGCCCCGCCACCCCGGTGAGGCCGGGGGTTTCGAGACGTGGATACTGCTACCCCGGGCGCTCCAGGCGTTCTAGGCAGCCCCCGTGACCGACCCTGCGGAGGTATCCCGGGTATCCTTTTCCTGCTCCTCACCTGTCTGACCGGTGGCTCCTCTGGTGCGGTTGGCGGCATGGAGCTTCATGTAATCGTAGGAGGTAAAGCACACCGTTCCCGGGGGCGGTGGGTCGATTTCCATTGCCATGACCTCCATGGCATAGCGATTGGAGAAGGGCAACCGGCCTCCGCCCATCTGCTCATAGAGCTTGTGCCAGCGCCACGTTCCTCGGGCAAAGCGGGCAAAGCCCCACACCGCGACCCCCATCAGGGTGATCACCCCTCCCAGGAGGAGGTAGAAGAGCGGAGGGGTCAGATTGCCCCCGGAGGCCACATCCACAAAGCCAATCAGAGCACAGATGGTGACGGTGAGAAAGGGGACAATCCCTATCAGCCCGATGAGCGGCCTCCAGACGCCGTGCTGTACGGAACACCGATGGCAGATGTACACCGATTTTTCATTGAGTTGGTACGTCATGACCTGCACCTGACGTTTCCCCCGCTGCCGTACCTCTTTGCCCGTTTCCTGCCCATAATAGTACGAATAGGTTTTTCCAGACCTGGTTTTGCCACAACTGGCGCATTTCTCGACGGCCATGAGAGACTCCTTACACTGCTTGGATCCGGCCCGCAGTTGCCCGGGCCGGTGGTCCCCCAAGTATAGCACAGATAGACAGCCACGCGGCAGTATGATACAATAACGATACTTGACGGGACGAATGGATTTCCAACGATGATCCTGTTCAATAAAGCCTGTGAGGAGGTATCGAGATTATGCGGATGGAGGGGAACCTTGGCCTGGAACTGCTGCGGGCAACGGAAGCCGCGGCGCTCCGGAGTGGCCGGTGGATGGGGCGTGGCGACAAGAACGGGTGCGACCAGGCGGCGGTTGAAGCCATGCGGTTTGCGATGCAGAGCGTTCCAATGCAAGGCACCGTGGTCATTGGGGAGGGGACAAAGGACGAAGCCCCGATGCTCTACATTGGTGAGGAAGTGGGGACGGGCGAGGGAGCCGAGGTTGATATTGCCGTGGACCCGGTGGAGGGCACAACCCTGCTGGCCGAAGGGGTGCATGGGGCCATTTCAGTGATTGCTGCCGCAGAAAAAGGCACGCTCTATAACTGGGAGGGCCTGGCCTATATGGACAAGCTGGTAGTCGGGGCAGGGGCCCGCGGGGCCATTGACATCGAGGCTCCGGTAGCGGTCAATATTCGCAGTGTTGCCCGTTCACTTGGCAAGGAGATTGCAGATATCACCGTCGTGGTGCTGGACCGGCCCCGCCACAAGGACCTGATTCGCCAGATCCGTGCGACGGGGTCCCGCATCAAGCTCATTTTCCATGGCGATGTGTCCGCGGGGGTGATGACCTCGATTGATGAGCCGCCGGCGGACATCCTGATGGGCGTCGGTGGTGCGCCAGAAGCCGTTATTACGGCCTGCGCCATCCGATGCACCGGGGGCGAGATTCAGTGCAAGGTCTGGCCGCGCAACGATGAGGAACGGAATATCATTCAAGAAAAAGGCATTGATGTGAGCCGGATCTACTTCACGGAGGATCTGGTCAAGACGAACAAGGTCTTTTTTGCGGCCACCGGTATCACGCCTGGCGAGTTTCTCGAAGGCGTTGAATATATCAAGGGCGGGGCCCGCAGCCACAGCGTCGTCATGCGGGCCGAGTCGGGCACGGTTCGCTATATGACCGCCAAGCACAACTGGGAAAAGCTCATGCGCATCTCCGAACTGTCGTATGATAAGGGTCCGCCTTCGCATGTGATGCCGCAGTTGTAGAGGTTGCAGGAGTTGGAAGGGAGCGCCAGGTTCGGGCATGGGGAGTACGAAACATGGGACGGCTGCCGCCATCATCGGCCATCATCCTGGGGGGCATCATCGGGAGCCTGGTCGCCTTCGGCCCGCTCTACGCGGTAGCCGGGCTGGTGGCGCTGGCGGTCGGGGTGGCGCTGCTCACCAGCACCGACCTGGGAGTGGCCATCGTTCTGGCTATCCTGACCCTCCTGCCCTTCGGGACGCTCCCCTTCAAGGCCATCATCACCCCCACGCTGCTTTCGCTGGCGCTGGCGGGGGTGTTCCTGGTCTGGGTGCTGCGCTTGCTGGCTCGCAGCGATACCTATGACCTGCGGCTTACTCCCCTGGGGTTGCCCATCCTCGGCTTCCTGGGGGTGACGCTCTTTTCGCTCATGCTCGGGGCCGGGGGCGTGCCCGATGCTCGCACGCTCCACAACTACGCCAAGTTTGTCCTGGGGGTGGTCTTTTTCTTCACGGTGGCCAATATCGTGCGGACGCGCCAGCAGGCCAGGTTCGTGTTTCAGGTGCTCATTCTCTGCGGGGGAGCCTCGGCGCTGGTGGGACTGCTCCTCTACAGTTTGCCCGACGAAACCGCGCTCCATCTCCTGCTCACCATCGGGCGCATCGGCTACCCCACCAGCGGGCGGGTGCTGCGCTATGTCGAGGACGACCCCGAGGGGCTGGAACGCGCTATCGGGACATCGGTTGATCCCAACAGCTTCGGGGGGATGCTGGCACTGGTGGGGGCGCTGACCGTGGCGCAC
>DAOTUF010000292.1:0-26129 GCA_034437495.1 Chloroflexaceae bacterium
ATCGCCACCGCCGGCACGCCGATGAGCACCAGCAGCACCACCACCGTGACCGGGGGCAGCCCGGCCACCAGTACATACCAGAGCCACGCATCAAACAGGTGGTGGCGCGGGGTGTCATAATACCAGAGCCAGAGTTCGCGCCGGTCGCGCTTCACCGTCGGGATGGGCAGCGCCTCGCGCAGCGCAAGCACCCGCTCCCCCTGCACAAACTCCAGCGTCTCGACCCGTACCCCCAGGTCCTCATCCCGCGGGTTCTCCTCCGTGTCATCGTCGGGGTTCCACGTATCGCTTTGCACGGTCAGCACCGCTCCCCGCCGCACCTGCTCCGGAGCCAGGCGAAAGCGCAGTTCCCACACCACACCCTGACCGGCGGTGTCCGTCCGCTGCACCCCTTCGAGCGGTTGCCCATCGAGCCACAGCGCAAAGGTGGCCCGCGGGAGCGGCCATGGACGATGGTCGCCCACCACCACGCGCCCGTCAATTGGCGCACTCGCAGAGAAGGGATAGAGCCGCACTTCCGCCCGGTCATAGGTCCAGCGCGGCAGCACCTCCCCCCGGGTGCGGTCCCCCTCCGAATAGGAAAAGCCATCCCGCAGCACCGCCGTGCCCGCTGGCGGCGCAACCCGCAGCCACCATTCGCCGGCCCGCTCCCACCAGAGCCGCAGATGCCCCACCAGCGGGGAGGCCGCCGGGTTGACCACCCGTGCGTGCGTATCGCTTATCTGGAGGTAGGTGTTATAGTTGGCAAGGATGGGAAGAAGCTGGATGAGAACGGTCACACCGACGAGACCGCCAACGAGTGCGGGAATGATGGTCCTCCTTCGCCCCCGCGCTGCCACCACTGCCAGCACCCCCGCCGACGGCAGGTAGAGAAACGGCAGCACAAAGGAGAGGTAGCGCGTGCCCCAACTCCCGTCGCCATACCAGGCGGTGAAGCGGCTGTAGAAGGCCAGCGCCACCGCAAGCACTGCCAGCGCAAGCAGCGACTCGCGCCACTGCTGCCGCCACCGAAACCCGACCCCCACCACGCCGAGCAGAACCGAGGGCGAGAAAACCAGCAGCCCCTCCCCCGTGCTGAACAGCAAGCCATACAGCCCTTCCCGCCAGTTGGCGTCAAGCACCTGCGATGGGTCCAACCCGCCATACCCCGTCTTGAAGGGCGAGCCGAAGAGCAGGGTATGGGAGAGCAGCAGCAAGCCCGCCGGCAGTGCAAACCCCACCCCCCCCATGGACACGCGCCCCATCAGAGCCGCGGCGCTCTCCCGCACCGACCCGCGCCAGCACACCAGCAGCACATACCCGGCCAGGCAGGGAAAGAGCAGGAGCGCCTGAACCTTGACGGTGAGCGCTGCCCCGGCGGCTCCCCCCGCCACGATCCACCACCACCGCTCCTCACGCCGCAGGCCATAGGCACACAGCACGAGCAGCAGCGTTTTGAGCGGCTCGGCAAAGAACATGCGGCTGTAGGGCCACGCCATACTTAGCCCGTAGAGCAACCCCACCAGCAGCGAGAGCCGCACCCCGAACCCGACCACCCGCGCCCACGCAGCAAGCACGGTCGCGGTGGCAGCCGTTGCCAGCGCCGGGAGCAGCAGCACGAACAGGCGAATGATGAAGCTGCTGGCGTAGGGGGGGGCAGTGGCGGCCACGGCCTTTCCCACCAGCAGAAAGGGCACTGCCGCCACCGACTGCCCCGGCCCGTAGCGGCTGTAGCGCTGCCCGTCTGCCCCGCCCACCGAGGTCATCAGGAAGTCGTGGGGCAGCGCAAACGACCCGCGCTCCACGAGGCTTTCGGCCACGGCTAGCATGGTTTCCTCATCCGAGGAGTAGGTGTGCCCACTCATCGTCAGCACATACCAGCCGAACAGCAGCAGGAAGAGGGAGAGAAGCGGAGAGGGAGGGGGAAAACGGTGAAGCATGAGCGCAGCGCGGCCTGTTCTATCTCTCGTCATTCGTCATTCGTCATTCGTCAGGGGCACATCAGCCCGCTGCGCCCGGGACGGAGTAGCCCGAGCCGCCCGCACTTTCGCCAGTGCCGCCCGCTCTTCCGCGTCCGCGGCAAGCATCAGCGGCCCCATCTCCGTCAGCGCCGCGTTGAAGCGGTTCTGCTGCTCTACGATGGGGTTGATGAGCCAGCGCAGGTAGAAGCGAATGGCCTTCTGCACCGCTGCCGCCACCCGCTGAACCGCGGTCGTGCCAGACAATTCCCAGTGCGCTGTCACCTGCTGGCGCAGGGCGAGTTGCGCCGGGAGCGGATGGAGCGCCATATCTGGGAAGGACGCGGGTGGCTCATTCCGCCCGCGCCGCTCCACCATGGCCTGGATATCCGCGGTCGGGGGATCTGAAGCGAGCGGGAGGGGGGGAGCGGTATCTTGCGGCTCCCCCTCCCCCGCTCCTTCCCCTCCACGCGGTTCCTGCCCTTCTGCATCGGACATCCGGACTTCGGCAAGCTGTTCGCGCACCTCCTGCTGCGCTTCGATGAGCAGCCGCAGGGTGCGGGCCGCCACATCATTGAACGCATTTTGCTGCTCCACAATGGGGTTGATGTACCAGCGGAGCAGCCGCCGCACCACGCGATGGACGAGAAACCACGCCCGTTCCCACAGGGTGCGCCCCGTGAACGGCCAGTGAGCGCTGACCACCCGCGTATACTCCAGTTGCTCGGTGCAGCGCTGAAGCTCGCGGTCAAGCGGTGTGTGAAACGCCTCGTCTTCGGCGCTGGTCATAGCCTGCCGCCGCGCCCGCACCTCCTCGCGCACCTGCTCCAGAATGGCGGCGACCTCTGCCTGGGCGAGGGGATGGTTCGATGGCAAGAAAAAAGGCTCCTTTCTGTTCTTGCTATTTCGACGGGATAAACTGGCGCACCCAACCGCCGAAGCCGCCCGGATTGCGCGTCTGGATGAGCACGCGGCCCGGCCCCTGGAAGCGACACACCAGCCCCTCGCCCGACGTGATAGACGAAATCCACCCGGAGGAAGCCCGTTCAATCTTATACTGCATCCCCTCTGGCCAGGCAACCAGGTGTTGATTATCAATGATGATTTCCTGCCCGGCGGGGATGTCAATAGGGTGGATAGCCCCGTAGGAACTGACAAACAGCGTCCCGACGCCGCTGACTTGGATGATGAAAAAACCCTCCCCAGAAAACAGCCCTTTGGTCAGGTTTTGCATCTTGGTGCTGACTTCAAGCGACTCAGATCCAGCAAAAAACCCATCCTTCTGGATGACATAGTTCGTCTTGCCATCCAGCTCAATAGCCTGAATGTCGCCGGGGATGGCGTGGGCCAGCAGCACCTCCCCGGAGCCGCGGCTGGCCTTCAAGGTCTGGAAGAAGAATTTTTCGCCCGTCAGAAACTTGCGGGCCAACCCGCCCAGAACGCCGCCTTCCATCTTGCCAGCCACATCAACCGTACTGCTCATGGCTACCATGGCATCCGACTCCGCCTTGATAGTCTCGTTCGCGTCGAGATAGACCTTCAGCAACGTGAACGCCCCTGGATACAACAACTCATACCGCATGGTTCTTGCTCCTCTCCCTGGTCACTTATTAACGAATCGCCCCTATTTCATCCCTTCGCCGGCGAGTGGCTCGGCGGGGTGCTTGCTTTCGAACTTGAGGAACCCGCCCCCTTCAATCCGTCGAAACACCAGTTCGTCGCGGTCCTTCGCCACGTCCACCTCAACGGTATCACCGGGGAGGTATTCGTTCTTGAGCAGCGCCCGCGAGAGCGGCGTTTCTATGAGGCGTTGCACCGTTCGGCGCAGCGGACGGGCCCCGTAGGCCGGGTTGTACCCCTCGCGCACCATCAGCGAACGGGCTGCTGGCGTCAGCGAGAGCGCAATCTGCTGGTCGTGCAACCGCTCCACCAGGTCCCGAACCTGCAAGTCTACAATCTTCTCCAGGTCCTCTTCCGTGAGTGGCTGGAACAGGATGACGTCATCGATACGGTTCAGAAACTCCGGTCGGAACGTCTGCTTCATCGCCTCATCGACCTTGCGGCGAGCTTCCCGCAAGTCGCCCTGCTCCTGGCGCTGGTCCCCGGTCGAGAAGCCGATGGGCATGGCCTTGAGGTGTTCGGTGCCGGCGTTGCTAGTCATGATGATAATCGTGTTGCGAAAATCGACGGTGCGCCCCTGCCCGTCGGTCATGCGCCCCTCGTCCAGCACTTGCAACAGCGAATTGAAGACATCTCCGTGAGCTTTTTCAATCTCATCGAACAGGATGACCTGGTAGGGTCGGCGGCGCACCTGCTCCGTGAGTTGGCCGCCCTCGTCATACCCCACGTAGCCCGGAGGCGCTCCGATGAGGCGGCTGACGGTGTGGCGTTCCTGAAACTCGCTCATATCGACCCGCGTCATAGCATCGTCGCTGTCGAACATAAACTCGGCCAGCGCCTTCGCCAGTTCGGTCTTGCCGACGCCTGTCGGCCCCACAAAGATGAAGCTCCCGATGGGCCGGCGCGGGTCTTTCAGGCCGCTGCGGGTCCGCCGAATGGCGTCGGAGAGCGCCACAATCGCATCATGCTGACCGATGACCCGTTCATGCAGCCGTTCTTCCATCTGCATGAGCTTTTCGCGCTCCGTTTCGAGCATCCGGCTCACGGGAATGCCCGTCCAGCTTGCAATCACCTCAGCCACATCTTCTTCATCGACAATGTCATCCAGGTTGTTGCTGATGAGCCACGCTTCGCGCTCCTGCTCAAACTCCTTCTGGAGCGAGAGGTAGCGGGTGCGCAGTTTGGCGGCCCGCTCATATTCGCGCCGCGAGCCGGCTTCTTCTTCCTCGCGCTGCAACTCCTGAAGCTCTTCTTCCTTGTCCTTCAAGGCCCGGGGCATCGAGAACATGTCAATGCGGAGCTTGGCGCTGGCCTCGTCAATCAGGTCAATCGCCTTGTCGGGCAGGTAGCGGTCGCTGATGTAGCGGCTGGACAGGTTGGCCGCCGCGGTCAGGGCGCTGTCCTGTATCACCAGGTGGTGGTGTTCTTCATAGTGCTTGCGCAGGCCCCGGAGCATCTCTACCGCTGTTTCGACATCCGGTTCTTCGACAAAGACCGGGTTGAACCGCCGTTCCAGCGCCGCGTCCTTCTCAATGTGCTTGCGGTACTCGTCTATCGTGGTCGCCCCCACGACCTGAAACTCACCGCGGCTCAACGCTGGTTTGAGCATATTGCTGGCATCGATACTGCCGGCTGCCGACCCGGCCCCCACCACCGTATGCAGTTCGTCAATGAAGAGGACGATAGACCCCTCGGAGGCTCGCACCTCCTCAATGACCGCTTTCAGACGCTCTTCAAACTCGCCGCGGAACTTGCTGCCAGCGACCATCCCCGCCAGGTCCAGCGCCAGCAGACGCCGGTCTCGCAGGGGGAGCGGGATATCGCCCGACGCCATGCGCTGCGCCAACCCCTCGGCAATCGCCGTTTTGCCCACGCCCGTTTCCCCGACCAGCACGGGGTTGTTCTTTGTGCGCCGCGAGAGGATACGCATCACCCGCGTAATCTCTGCATCGCGCCCGATGACCGGGTCAAGCTTGCCATTCCGCGCCAGGTCGGTCAGGTCCACGCTGTACTTTTGCAGCACCTCGTAGCGGTTTTCGGCGTTGGGGTCGTCGGAACTCTGGCTGCCGCGAATGTTCATCACTTCGCGGTAGACCGCTTCCTGGTCCACATTGAACGAGTGCAGCACCCGCCACGACGCCCCCTCCCGTTCGCTGCTGATAGCGACCAGCATGTGGTCCACCCCGACATAGGTATCTTCCAGGCGGTTGGCTTCTTCTTCGGCTCGCCGCACGAGCCGCTGCGTGCGGGGAGTGACGTAGACCTGGTTGCCATACCCATAGTGTCCATAGACCTTGGGGGATTTTTCCAGTTCTCGCTCAATCCGCTGCATCACCGCATCAGGATCTATATTCAAACGGGCCAGCGCCCGGACCGCCAGTCCATCTTTCTGCCGCAGCATCGCCAGGAAGATATGCTCAACATCAAGCTGGGTATGATGCTGGTCTTGCATAATCTCCTGGGCATCCTGAAAGGTTTCCTGGGCTTTTTCGGTGAATTTATCCAGTCGCATAGTCATAGCTTTCTCTCAAATCTAGATATTCTTATGCCTCTTTGCATATCCGACCACCCCTCCGATGGGGGGGCCCCATTATCTTAATTCATGATGGCCCATGACCGGTCCCACAAACCGATGACCGGTGGTCGTATCTCTTCAATCACAGTATAGCACAAAGCGCTCGTCACGCTGAAGGGAGGTTTCGGGCATGGGACGACCGCTGCCGGGCGACAATATCAGCGTTGGCATCGGGGGCGAACCCGTTGCGGTTATCGTGATACCAGGGGTGGGAGAGGTGACGGAGCTTCCCATATCTGCTGGCTGTATTCCCTGCCAGACCACCAGGCCACACCCGATAAGCACCAGCAGGGCTGCAACAAACAGGCCCATACTCGACTGCGGCGGCCTGGATGATTTCCGCTCCATGAGCATGAGGGGGGAGACCACGGCTCCCACTGCTTCGGCGCGGGTCTGGAGCGCCTGGAGCAACTGGGCGTAGCCGTCGGGCGCAAAGAGCGGGATGAGCGGCACCGAAGACGAAGACCAGACCTCGGGAACGTCGCAGGCGTCCAACCTGAGCACCATGAGAGCGCCAGCCTCTCCCGGTGCGGGGAGTTCAGAACCCGGGTGCTGGTTCGCCCACGTCCTGGAAGAGAGACAGATGATTGGCACATCTGTGGCGTGACCATGACCTGCCGATTGAATACCGCGTTCGCCACCCCGACCCGGTGTCTGGTCACGCTCCTCAAGCCACACTTCTATCCCCTCCCCTCGCAGGCGGCAGGAGAGGTCACGCACGCTGGCTTCATCTTCGGCGGCGTAGGAGAGAAAGAGACGCAGCCGGGTGAGCGGCCCCGATGTCTCAGTGTCAGGTGGAGATGCCACGGTTTTGACCTTTTCGTTGAACCCTCATTATCAGGAAGTATACCACACAGGAGCCAGAACATGGGGGAGTACGATGAGCCGTTCACTGCTCCTCCCCATCTCCCCGACCTGTGCTACCTGTGCTACAATGGAAGCCAGATGAACGTGCTGGCGGCACGAGCCGAGCCGAGAGACAACCCGGGAAACGAAATGGTACGTATTCTGCACCTGGCCGACCTCCATATTGGCGTTGAAAACTACGGGCGCATTGACCCGACCAGCGGACTGCATACGCGGCTGCAAGACTACCTGGCCCGCCTCGATGATACCATTGAGATGGTCACAAACGAGCGGGTGGACCTCGTGCTCATTGCGGGCGATATCTATAAGAACCGCACGCCCAACCCCACCCACCAGCGCGAATTTGCGCGCCGCATCGGGAAGCTGCGCACGCTCGGCGTGCCAATCTTCATCCTCGTGGGCAACCACGATGTCGCCCCCGCGGTTGGCCGCGCCCATTCGGTCGAAATCTTCAATACGCTGGCCGTGGAGGGTATGACCATTGCTGACCGTCCGAAGCTGCATATCCTGGAAACCCGCGCCGGCCCCGTGCAGATTATCGCTCTCCCCTGGGTCACGCGCCACCACCTGCTGACCCGCGAAGATATGCGCATGGCCTCGTTTAGCGAAATCGAAGCCCTGATGCGTCAGCGCATCGAACGCTTCATCTCCGACACGGTGAAGGGGCTTGACCCGACCATTCCCACGATGCTCACGTTGCATGGCACGGTTGATGGGGCACTGCCGGGGGCCGAACGCGGTATGACCCTGGGGAAAGACCTGGTGCTGCCCCGCAGCATCCTGGCCCTGCCCGAGATTGACTATGTGGCGATGGGGCACATCCACCGCCACCAGTCGTTTGGAGAACACCCGCCTATGGTCTATGCTGGCAGCATCGAACGGGTGGACTTTGGCGAGTTGGGCGAGGAGAAGGGGTGTGTCCTGGTGGACCTGGCGAAAGGGGCCACGCGCTGGCGGTTCTGTGTGCTGCCCACCCGTCCCTTTGTGCGCATTGCGGTGGATGTGCGCGGGAGCAGCGACCCCCAGGAACGCATTGTGACCGCCATCCAGCGGCACGACGTCCGCGAAGCCGTGGTGCGGGTTGAAGTCCAGGCCACCCGCGAGCAAGCCACGCTGCTCCAGGAGCTTCCCATCCGCGACCGGCTGGTGGAAGCCGGGGCCTTCGTGGTGGCTGCGGTCGTGTTCGAGGTGCAGCAAGAAACCCGCAGCCGCTTTGCCGAGGCCGAGCAGGAGGTGATGGGGGGGATGACGGTGCCGCGGGCGCTGGAACTCTACCTCAAGGCAAAGAACTACGCTCCTGAGCGGATTGCCACCCTGCTGACAGCTGCCGATGAACTGTTGTCTGGTGCCAGTGATGAGTAATCAGAGCCTCCCGCCCGATTTCACCATTCTGGCCCTGGAAACCTCCTGCGACGAGACGGCAGCGGCTATTGTCCGCGGTGGTCGCACGGTCGTTGCCAATGTCGTCGCCTCGCAGATGGACATGCACCAGCGCTACGGGGGGGTGGTCCCCGAAGTCGCCTCGCGTCAGCATATCCTGTCCCTCGTGCCCGTGCTCGAACGGACCATGTCAGCGCTGCCCTCTGGTTGGGAGAACATCCACGCCGTAGCCGCCACCTGCGGCCCCGGCCTGAGCGGAGCGCTGCTGACCGGGTTGAACGCCGCCAAAGCTGTGGCCTGGCAGCGCAATCTCCCCTTCATCGGGGTCAACCACCTCGACGCGCACATCTACGCCAACTGGCTCATCCCCCCGACGGCGACCGCATCCCCCCCACCTCCTCCCCAGTTTCCCTGTGTTGCGCTGGTCGTGAGTGGTGGACATACGCTGCTGGCGCTGCTCACCGCCCACGGGCACTATCAACTCCTGGGGCAGACCCGCGACGATGCAGCGGGTGAGGCATTCGACAAGGTAGCGCGTATTCTGGGGTTGGGCTACCCCGGCGGACCCGCTGTCGAACGGGCTGCCAGCGGGTTTCAGGGGGACGGGTCCCTGCCGCGGGCATGGCTGCCCGGCAGCTACGATTTCTCCTTCAGCGGCCTCAAGACCGCGGTGCTCCACAAGGTCCAGGAGCGGCAGGAATGGGAAGCAGCCGCCACCGCCGCATCCGCTTCGCCGGGCAGCCACTCCCGCCGCAAGCCGCGCAAAGATGAGCAGACGATACCCGTCGATACCCCGATTGAGCACTTTACCGCGCAGGTAGCCTGGGCGTTCCAGGAGTCGGTGGTGGATGTCCTGATAACCAAGACCATCCGCGCTGCCCAGGAATATGGAGCGGCTGAAATCTTGTTGGCGGGGGGGGTGGCGGCCAATGGGCGGCTGCGGAGCGAACTGAACCGCCGGGCGAACCGACCGGTCCGCTGCCCACCCGTTGTGTTCTGCACCGATAACGCCGCGATGGTCGCCGCCGCAGCCTTCTATCGCTCCCGTCCCGGCCTTCAGAGCGACTGGAGCCTGGATGTGCAGCCCAACTTACCCCTGGGACGGTGAGGGGGATGAGGGGGGTGGGGGAGAGAGGATTTCCCGCATCCACGCGGCATCCTCGGCAGAGAAGGGCGGTGGCGGGGGAGGCTGCTGGTAGTCTATCGAAAGGTCGTAGGCGGCCTCGTCGTAGATTGCCGCCAGCGCTGCCCCCAGTTCCAGGGGCACGTCTGCATCGGGCGCACGCAGGGGCACCGCCACCACCGGCAGCGGTTCGCGCAAGCCGACCGGCCACACTTCGGTACGCCCGGCCTGCGCCCGGGTGAGCGTGACCCGGTAGGGTGTGGCGGGGATGGCGGGGTAGGAGAAGGGACGGGTCCCTCGCCGCACCAGGTCAATCTCCAGCGCATGCACCTCTCCCTGGGCAAGCTGCTGGCGCTTGTTGCGGTAGGTGGTCAACCCCGGTTCGCGCTTGTTGACCGGGGAGAGTATTTCAATGCACGTGACCAGTTTATTGTGGGCCACGTCGCGGATTTCGACCGTCACCAACCGCAGTTCGTATGGTCTGGGAACAAGGAGCGGCGGGGCTATCTCTGGCTCGGCCACCGCCACCTCCGGCTCGGCCACGGCAACCGCGCTGCCAGATTCGCTCCCTCTCCCGGGAAAGGCGGGCCAGTGGGGAGCCGCGGACGGCAAGGAGCCGCTCAGCGCCGCCATGCGAACCACCTCCACATCCGGGTAGATGATCCCCACATCGGCCCCGGGGGTGCTGTCCTGCACCATCATGATTTCCAGACGAGCTACGTAGCGCGGTCTCAGCCGCGGAGCCAACAACTGCCTGATCTTGCTTGCCAGAGCGTTATGAACATCAGGCCACAGGTATCCTTCGAGGTAGGGGTCCATTCCTGGAAATGGTGATGGCATGGGTCTCTCCTGTTTCCTATCGCTTGTTGCCGCTTGCGCTACTCCCGTTCGTACCGTCCCATAACCTGCGCCTCAGCGAGGACATGTCCCTCCATTGCGGTCTGAACCTCTTCCCGCGCCGCGCCCTCGCTGAGATTGAGCGACGGGATGTCGAGCGCATAGAGCGTGAAGAAGTAGCGGTGAGGACCGTGTCCCGATGGGGGGCAGGGGCCGCTGTATCCGACCTTCTTCGCGCTGTTGCTCCCGACCATCCCCGCGCTGCCCCCCTCTTCAATGCCTCGCGCCTCGGGCGAAATGTCGAAGAGCACCCGGTGCGTCCAGGTCGTCCCCGGTGCATCGGGGTCGTCCATAATCAGGGCAAAGCTCTGCGTGCTGGCGGGTACGTTGCTCCACTGAAGCCCCGGCGACTCATCGGCTCCATCGCAGGTGTACCGGGTCGGGATAGTCTCGCCTTCCTGAAAGGCCGAACTCGTTATGCTCATCGGTTCGGTCATGTCCGCTCCCTCCGTTTCTGTCATCATCGCCTCCTCTGTTGCCTCTGTGGTGAGAGAACGGGTCGGGGCAGTCTCTTCCACGCTGGTTCCCCCTCCACACGCAGCAAGGGCGAACCCGACGACCAGCGTCAGGATTGACAGGGACAGGACCGTCCAACCGTTCGGGCGCGTCGTTCGGAAATACGTGAGGCTCATAGCGTTGCTCCTCTTGTGAGAAATACTATCTACGGATGAATTTGCAAGTCCGGTGCCAGACCAGTGGGGAGGACGGAGGACCTCCCCCCTCCGAATCATCTTTCCCGTTCCTGCTCTTTGCCAGTATCCTGATGGAATGCGGCCCACGACGGTGGCATGTGTCTGGCGACTTCGATGCTGGTAAAGGGCTTCGTTTCGCGGCTCCCGTGCTGCCGAGACCACTGCGCCATGCGCCGGACCCCCGCTTCGAGCGGCACATTGCGAAACAGGTCGCCAAAGGCTTGCTGTGCTCGCTCGTGCGAGGAGAAGGCATGCAGGACTTCGTGGCGAGCATCCAGATAGCGCACCCGCAGGGGAACCCCCATCGCCTCGGCGACGACCCTGGCAAGCTTGTTGACCGAGCAGGGCGTGTCTGCTCCTACATTGTACACCGTATTGTAGGTCTCCGGTCGCTCGGCTGCGCGGGCAATGATGGGAGCCACATCGTCCACGTGGCTGAAGGCGCGGGTCTGGGTGCCGTCGCCAAAAATCGTGAATGGCTCGCCCTTCATGGCCTGGTTCATGAAGATGCCGATGACGTTGCGGTAGCGATCGCCGATATTCTGACGCTCCCCGTAGACATTGTGGGGACGAAAGATGATAAAGGGCAGGCCAAACATGTCCCTTGCCTGGTGCAGGTCTTGTTCAACTGCATACTTGGCGATGCCGTAGGGGTCTTCGGGGCGGGGTATCAGGTCCTCCGTCATCGGGAGCTGGTTTCTTCCATAGACCGCGATGGAGGAGGTAAAGACGAAACACTGCACCGTGCCGCTGTTCACCGCGGCGTTGATCAGGTTGACGCTCCCTATCAGGTTGTTGGTGTAGTTGAAACGCTTGATAAAATGGCTCAGCCCTTCGGCGGCGTATGCGCCGAGATGGAAGACGAACGTAAAGCGGTAGGACTCGAACAGGCTGTCCACGAGATGGTGGTCTACGATGCTGCCCCGGACGAACTGGGCGTGCGCGGGGACGTTTTCGAGAAACCCCCCGCTCAGGTCATCCAGCACGATGACCTGGTGCCCCATGGCCAGGAGTTCATCCGCAACATGCGAACCAATAAAACCGGCTCCTCCGCTCACCAGACTTGTTTTCATGACTCTCCTCCAGGCATACAACAGACATCTTACCCGACACGACGGACCGTTCGCCGGGCATCCCCCGGCTTCTGCGCCACGGCAATCAGGGCAACCCCGAGGGGGAGGCTGTTGAAAAGACGGTCTCCCTGAAAGAGCGCCAGCATCAGGCGGCTGGCAATGGGGTGGTTCTTTTCCCAGGTCGTCAGCGCATCGGCAGGAGTTGCCCACCTCCGTCGAAGGTGGGGGAGGTAGACATAGCGACGGAAGGCTCGTCCGGCAGGGAAGCCCAGGTAGCGCAGACGCAGCACCCTGAAGCCCTGCGCTTCAAGCATCTGCCGCATATCCTCCCGTCGGTAGCGGCGGAGATGCCCGGCCCAATCGTCCTCCCAGGTCCATTGGGTTGGCCCGGCGGGCACGCTGATGATGCAGACCCCCCCCGGACGCAGCACGCGCCAGACTTCCCGCAGGGAAGCGCGGTCGTCGGGGAGGTGCTCCAGTATCTCATCAGCGACTACCCCGTCCACCGTCTCGTCCCGACAGGGCAGGCAGGTGATATCACCTTGAAGCAGGGTCACGCTTTCGCCAGCCTGCTGATGTTCCGCAGAACAACGGAGGGAGCAACCCGAGCGGTCCAGACCGACCACGGCATAGCCACGGTCTGCCAGACGACGGGACAGCGAACCATCTCCACACGCGGCGTCCAGCACGGTCTGCCCGGGCACATACCGACGGACGGCTCGGCAAAGGGCGTCTCTGCGGACCTGGTGGAATAACTCGCACCGCGCCGGGCGGGTTCCCCCATCTTTCCCGCTCTCAGGCGTAGAAACGGGCACCAGTTCAGAAAGACACTGGAGCACCCGTTCCCCGATGGCCCGGATACGGTAGCGCTGCTGAAAAGCCGCATACCCCTGGCAGGCCAATCGCTGACGGAGCGGTTCGTCGCTTGCCAGCCGCATAATCTGGTGGGCGAGGTCGGCGGGGTCGGATGGCTGGCAAACCCACACCTCTTCGCCGGGGCACAGTTCGGAGCGCAGCGCGGGGGTGTCTGCCGTGAGAACGGGCCGCCCGACCGCCAACCCTTCGTAGACCTTGTTGGGAACGACGCGGGTGGTCTTGGTCGAAGCCCCGAAGATACCCAGGCAGATATCGCCCATAGCGTAGTAGTCGGGTATCTTTGCGTAGTCAACCCACCCGGTCATCGTGACGTTGGTCAGGTTCATTTCACGGACCAGTAATTGTGTTTTGACAAAGTCCTGCCCCGTCCCCACCAGGGTAAAATGCACGGGCGCGTCGCGCAGGAGGGCCGCGGCGCGGGCAATGGTCAGGCAGCCCTGAAGGGGGATGAACTTGCCGACGAACACCACCTCGCAGGGCCGTCCGTCGCAGGAGGGGGGGAGGGGACGGGGGTGGAACTGGCGGTCATCGGCCCCCAGGGGAACCACGCGCAGTTTCGACGGGGAGAGGCGAAACGTCTCAACAAAGTAGCGGGCGTGTTCGTGCGTGTCGATGAGCACGATATCGGCAGCCTGACAGGAGAGGTAGTCCAGCAGCCAGATGGCCCGCCCGACCAGCGAACTCGGGTTGACCATCATACGGTCGTAGCAGACCGTATCATAGAGCGAGAGCATCGGGTTAAAGACAATCGGCAGCGCCTTGAAGGAGGCCAGCACGCGGGCAATCAGCATATCGAATTGCCCGACATAGCCGACCATCAGGATATCGTGGTTGGGCATGCGCAGGTAGCGCACGACCAGGCGAAGGTAGGCTCGTACCACGCGCAGGGACATGCTCAGCACGGTCCAGGCGTGGTGGGTGGGGTTCAGACCTCGCAGGACGCTCCAGACTGGTTCATGACATTCATAGACGGTGGTGCCTGCCTGCCGCAGCCCGGCAATCATCGTTTCATTCCGCGGGTAGTTGTGTTCGTAGGTTCCAAAGTAGCATATTCGCATCGGTTCCTACATAGTCTCCTCTGCTCCGGCGGTGTGTTCCAGGAATTGGGCAAAAGCAACCAGTTCACGGGACACCTGTTCCATAGCTGGTTGCAAGCCCTCTACCAGGGTCCGAATCTGCTGCGGGTCCAGTTCGAAGGGGTAGAGATTCTGAACCACATGACGGAATCCGCGATAACGGTCCAATCTGGTGCGGGTTTCGGTACTCAGGACCGGTGGGCGAATACCCGGTATCTCTATTGCCATCTGTCGCAGCAGTCCATCACCCATCCTCCCCCCCCCGGCGGTTCACCTCTTCCCGGACCACGTAGGTGGGCTTCTTCTGGGTCTCGTAGTAGGTTCGGACGACCAACTCGCCAATCAGCCCCAGGCTGATGAACTGGGCCCCGAGCATCATGAGCAGGACCCCGAGCAGCAGCAAGGGACGGTCGGCAAGCTCTTCTCCGGCCACGATTTTGAGGGTAGCCAGGTAGAAGCCGATCCCCATCCCCGCAACCATCGACACCAGCCCGAACAGGCCAAATATCTGCATCGGGCGGGTGGCATAGCTCAGCAGGAAGCGCACCGTGAGCAGGTCTATCAGGACGCGAATGGTGCGCCCCAGGCCATACTTCGAGGAACCGAAGCGGCGCGGTTCGTGATTGACGGGGATTTCGGCGACTTCCACCCCCTGCCACGACGCGATGGCCGGGATAAAGCGGTGCAAATCGCCATACAACTGAATATTTTTGAGCACCTCGGCGCGGTAGGCTTTGAGCGAACAACCATAGTCATGCAGGTGGACGTTGGTCATCACGGAAATGAGCTGGTTGGCAAACATCGAGGGGAGCCGCCGACTCCAGAAGGGGTCCTGCCGACGTTTCCGCCACCCGCTCACCACGTCGTAGCCCGCGTCAATCTGCTCCAGCAGGCGCGGAATATCCGCGGGGTCGTTTTGCAGGTCGGCGTCGATGGTGATGATGACCTGCCCGCAAGCGTAGTTGAACCCGGCGGAGAAGGCGGCCGTCTGGCCAAAATTGCGGCGGAAGCGGATGACGCGCAGTCGGGGGTCAGCGAGCGCCAGCCGTTTCGATAGCTCGAAACTGCGGTCCTTGCTCCCGTCGTCTACGACCACAATCTCATACGGGCGTCCCAGGGGTTCCAGCGCTTCGGTCAGGCGTGTGTAGAGCGTTTGCAAGCTCTCTTCTTCGTTATAGACGGGAACGACGACCGAGAGATGGGGGTCTTCCCCTGTGGTCTGGTCTTGCCCGCAGCGGGCGGAAACCTCCGTCCCATCCCTCGGGACAGGACCCTTCCCGCTCCCGCTCTCACTCCACGCTTCCTGCTTTTGCACCTCACGCTGCTCCATCACTGAAACGCTTTCCAGTTCGCTCATGTTCTGCGACTCGCCCTGTTCGGTATGACCATTACCCCTTTGCTCGGCCCGACGTATTATAGCACATGGGGGTCCCTCACCGTGCGGTTCGGCGGAGGGCAACCCACACCCCCAGGGCCAGGCTCATCAGCCCGACCAGGCCAAGCAGGAGGAGCGAGACCCACCCGGTCTGCTTCCCCGTCGTGGGGAAGGGGGTGAGCGACAGGTTCGCTGGTGAGGTGGTGGTCCCCGAGAAGGCAAGCGGGGAGGCAGGAGCCGGAGGAACCGCGTCTCCGCGCTCCGGTCGGCCTGCCATCGGGGATGAAGGGGATGAGAAGGGGGCAGGGGTCCCCCGAGGTGGGACGGGCTGCGGAGGAGGAGCGGAGGGCACCGCCATCGGCATCGGCTCCGAGGGGGCTTCCGCGGTATCTTCTGCGGTTCCCTCAAGAACCAGCATCTCGGCTTCCTCGTCCTCTGCCTCTTCTTCATATTCAGACTCAGGGTCAGATGTGGATGATCCCCCCATCGCCCGGCTTGCGGTGTCCGACGAAGATGGCGGCATGGCTTCCGCTGGCATGGTCTGCGGCATGATGGGGCGCGGGGTTGGAGCCGCGGCTATCTCCGCGGCAGAGGAGTCGCCGGTCGGTTCGGACAGAGCGGGCGAGGAAGCGGTTTGCTCCTCTGCCTGCTTCATCCCCGTATAGAGCGCTGCGAGAGCCAGCACAACCATGAAGGCAGCCACGACACCGCCCGATTGCAGCAGCCACCCGGACCACCACGGTCGTCTGGGGAGCACCAGGGCAGGGTCGAGCGTGAAGGAGCGGGGAGGAACGAGGGGTTCGAGGTCGTGCAGGAGCATCACCGTGCTGCGTAGTTCGTCCAGTTCTGTCTGAAGGGCAGGTTCGGCCTGGAGCCGCGATTCCAGGGTAGCTTGCTCTGCTGCCGAGAGCTGGCGGTCGAGGTGGGCCGAAAGGAGTTCGAGGTCCGGGTGCTCGTCTGTGTGGCTATTCCGTTGTGGGAGATATCTGCTCATAGGAACAAGGAAACCGAAACTTGTGTTGCGTTATTCATCATGATGACGGTAGCGCGACGGTAAGAGTTCCATCGCTTTCAAAATATCGCGAAGCCGCGCCCGTCCGCGGCTCAGGCGCGACTTGACCGTCCCCAGGTTGGCAGCCGTAATCCGGGCGATTTCCTGATAGCTCAACCCCTGGATGTCGCTTAAAATGATAACGAGGCGCTGATCGTCGGGGAGTTCTGCCAACCCCTGCTGAATGGCGGCTCCGAGTTCGTGCCGGAGCGCCACATCATCGGGTTGTTCGCCAGGGTCCGGGGGGGTGAGGTAGAGGCCGTCCGCATCCGCATCAAGCGCAGCATCAAGGGAGGTCGTGGGGCGACGTTTGCGGGCCCGCAGCACATCATAGCAGGTATTGGTGGCGATACGCAGCACCCACGCACGGAACGACCCCCCGCGAAACCGGCGCAGGTTGCGGAAGACGGAGAGGAAGGTGTCCTGAGTCGCGTCGGCAGCCCCTTCGGGGTCGCCAAGCATCCGGTAGCACACCGTATAGACCCGTCCCTGATATCTCTGGACCAGCTGGTTGAACGCCGCAACATCACCCTTCTGACCGGCTTCTATCAGACGCCGCTCTTCGTCAGCCTCAGCCATAGCCATGGTTGCTGTTACTCCACAATTCCTGCCACCTGACGCCAGGGGCATGGCGTTCCATCGGGGGACCCCGGGATAACGGTAACGGTCGGGGGGAACGCAGTACCCTGGCTAGAGTGGCACCACATGGGCAATCGGAGTCAGACCAGCTTTGAGCTTGTGACCGGCCCGGACCAGGAGTTGTACCGAATCGCGCTGCACAGTCAGGTCCGTCCGCGACCCGAACCGGGCGGTGCTGAGACGCTCACCCGCCTCGATCTCGTCGCCAGACTCCACATGCGGCGTCACGCGGCGACCCAGGGGACCGGCTATATGGGTCACGAGCAGGGGTCCCCAGGAGGTTTCAATCCCGAGATACGTTCGGGTGTTCTGGTCGGGGGCTTCAGGTTTCCAGACCGGGGAGCAGGCTCCCTGGATATCCTCGCGGTAGCGAACAACCCCTGCCGACGGACTGCGGTTGACCGGGACCCCGAGCGGGGAGGCCACCATCGCAATGCGGATAGCATCTGTATGCAGGAAGCGGTGTTCATAGAGTTCATCCACATGCAGGACGGTTCCATCGGTGCTGGCAAAGAGCAAGTCCGGCTGGTCCGGGGTGGAGCGTTCCGGGTCTCGGTAGAACATGGCCACCAGCGCTGTCAGCGCGAGAGGAATGGGCGCAAAGCGGGGGCGCAACCCAAGAACCAGCCCGGTCAAACCCAGTCCTATCCCAAGGATGGGCTTTACTTTTGGGTCAAAGCCATGAAAGCGGCTTTTCTGGAGGCTCGTAATTGTTTGCTCTGGCATCATGAATTCTCGCATTATGCTAACTTCTCCCGCGGAGATTGTAGCATGGCTCCCCCCAAAACGCAAAACGGAGGCCGTTGGCCGGAGGCTCTGCTGATGGACCCCATCATCCCTGATGCCTGTGGGGTGCTGCCCGGAACGACCTTTTGTTGCCTGAACATGCATGATATAATACGCACAGGGGCTAACGGGGCGCTCCTTTCTGGACGTTCCGACCCACTCCTACCCCCGGACTCTGTGCGTTGTCGTTGCGGTATGTGGTAGGAGGCGGGCAGGTTGGCCTTTTTGTTTCCCAAAGGTAAAGGTTATGGATGCTCTGGAAAGAAAGGAAGGAAAATATGCCTCTATCACTCTCGAAAGGCGGAAATGTTTCTCTCTCGAAGGTCGCGGAAGAAGCCAAACAGCCACTTGAAAAGGTTATCGTTGGCCTCGGGTGGGACGCCCGTATGACCGACGGTTCGGCCTTCGACCTGGACGCCAGTGCCTTTATGCTTGCTGAGAGTGGCCAGGTCCGCTCAAACGATGACTTTATCTTCTACAACCAGCTGCAATCCAAGGATGGGTCGGTCGTCCACTCCGGCGACAACCTCACCGGTATCGGGGAAGGGGACGATGAGCAGGTGACAGTAGACCTGACGAAGGTTCCCGCCGACGTGACCCGCATTCCCTTCTGCGTCACGATTCACGATGCAGATTCGCGCAAGCAGAATTTTGGGATGGTCAGCTCGGCCTACATCCGCATCATCAACACCTCGAACAGTGAGGAGATGGTCCGCTACGACCTTTCGGAGGATGCCAGCACCGAGACGGCCATGATCTTTGGCGAACTCTACCGCCACGGCAGTGAATGGAAGTTCAAGGCCATTGAGCAGGGGTCGGCAGGCGGGCATGGCCCGCTGGCCCAGAACTACGGCGTAAACCTGGGCTAGTTGAAATCTTCGTGGGGTCGGGGGTCGGGGTGCTGCTTTCTGCTTCTATCCTGCCTCTGCCCCCCAATCCTCGCCCTGCCTCCCCACCCCCACCGAGACCGAGCATCCAGCACACCCAACCGCTCAACCAACCGCTCAATCGCTGCTGAGGCGCTCATTGATAGCCGACTGAATACGTGTGAGGGAGTTTGTGTCCAACCCCGGCACCTGCCCCAGGATAGTTTCCACAACCCCGCGTCCCCGCAGCAGCGACTCCGACGACTGTACCAGGATGACCCCCTGACCGGTGAAGTTGACCTGTTTTTCCTCGCCCGAGTGGGTGAAACCGGTGATAGCCCCCACCGCCGAAAGAATCCCCTGCACGTGTGCATAGTCGTAGCGGTAGGAGGGGCAGGGCAGGTCGGCCCACCCCAGGAGCGCTTGCTCATCGACCCGTGCGGGCGGCTCCATAAAATGCACCGGGCCGTTGGAGGAGGCCAGGAACTTGCCCGTTCCCAGGAGGGTCAGGTAGTTGG
This sequence comes from Chloroflexaceae bacterium, assembly GCA_034437495.1. Taxonomy (GTDB): domain Bacteria; phylum Chloroflexota; class Chloroflexia; order Chloroflexales; family Chloroflexaceae; genus JAAUSY01. The sequence continues at coordinate 19,352 of DAOTUF010000292.1, forward strand.
GAACAACGCATTCCTGACAGGTGAGTCCCGGTTCGAAGGCCAGCAGGTTAGTGCTCTTGACGGTGAGGTTGCCCGCCTCCAGGTCGTAGGAAGCGATATCGTTTCCCTGGTCGCCCAGGATGAGCTTGCCCTTGCCCGTAACAACGATGAAATCGTTGATGTAGAGCGGGGCATTGAACGACTGCTTGACCATGATATCAATGACGCCCGAACCAATGGCCTCAAACTTCAGATTGCCGTAGTAGGCAATCATCTTGCCCTTCTGCACGAAGAGTTCGCGGTCAACCTCAATGCAGTAGCTAAAGCGATTCAGGCTGTCGTAGGCGGGCAGGCTCTCATACGAATGGATAACATCAGTCATTGGCTCTACCTCCTTGTGCGGTGCGGTGCGCATCGCACCGGCACCGTTGACCGGTTCCTGCTCACCGTTCACTGGGCTGAATGTACACCGTACCGTTCCCCGTAAATTTCAACTGGTAGCTTTCCCCGGAGGTCTGACCAAGGAACGATTTCCAGTTGACATCAAACACGACCTTTGATTCGACCTGCCCCTTGTGCCCCAGGTAGGCATCCGGGTCAACAAAGATGGGCGAGTTCCCCGTGACGTCCAGGCCAATGGCGTTGCCTTCAGAGAGGATGGCCAGTTCCCCGTGCCCTTCCAGCGTGGTGGTGAAGAGACCCTGCCCGGTCGTCATACCGCGGGCCACCCCCTGCACCAACCCCTGGTTGCCCAGGAAGGCCGTGCCCGTCCGCAGACGCCCATCAAAGACCAGCAGGCTTTCACTCTCGATATACATTGTTTCCCCGGCCAGCGCGATGGGCAGGACGAACGCACCGTGATAGGCATAGTAGACGTGCCCGTGCCCTCTGGCCGTCATCACCCGAAACGCCTCGCCCGTCACCTGGCGCATCGCGATGTCCTGCACGCCGCCGCCCGCCAGAAACGAGCGGGCAAAGGTGATATCTCCCGTGAAGGCGACCATCGCGCCCTTTTTGGAATAGACTTCTTCGCCCGCGATGGCGACTTCCAGAAGCTTTTCATTGATCAGGGTGTAGTTTGGCATCGCGGCTCCCTTCTGTGTTCCTGTTCTTAACGCTCACTGGGCTGGATATAGACTATCCCGTCGCCGCTAAACTTCAACTGATAGGACTCCCCAGAACTCATCCCCCCGAAGGTCTTCCAGTTGATATCAAAGGTGAAATCTTGCTTCAAGTTCCCCTGGTGCCCGATGTAGGCGTCCGGGTCCACGTGGAGGGGGGAGGAGGTGGTGACGCGGAGCTTGATGATATGGCCATCGGAGATGACCGCCACATGGCCGGTCCCCTCCAGCGTGGTGGTGAAGAGGCCCTGCCCCGAGGTGGCTCCCCGCAGGCCCGTAAACTTCGTGCCGGTCTTCAATGACGGGTCGTAGACGAGCAAACTGCTGCCTTCGACCAGCAGCTTGTCACCCTGAAGCTCGATAACGGTAATCTCCCGGGCCTTGTGCGCAAAGTAGACCGTTCCGGTTCCGTTGGCGACCATCAGAGGGAAGCCCTCCCCGGTCATCCTGCGCTTCAGGGAGCCGAACAACCCTTCGCCGCGGAGGATAGATTTCTCAAACTTGACGCCCCCTTCGTAGGCGACCATGCTCCCGGCGAGAGCGTTCACCTTCTCGTTGCTGATGGAAACGGCAAGCAGACGGTCATTTTTCATCTGGTAAGCTGGCATGCGCTTCTTCCTCTCTTGATGAGGGGCGGTGAAGGTCGAAATCATGGCTGATGGTTGGAGGAGCGGGTGACTGCAATGTATCGTCCGTGAGTGGTCCATTCTCCCCGGGCCGGTGCGTGCCCCGCTCCTCCTCACTATACCATGAATCTCCAAATCTACGGAGCGGGGGTCTCCTCCGCCGAGACCGTCGGTTCAGCCTCGGTGGGCGTTTCCTCAACCATCAGTTCAGCCTCGGGCGTCTCCGCGCCGCTCGCGGTCGGTTCCGGCTCGGCCTCGGTGGGCGTCTCCGCGCCGCTCACGGTCGGTTCCGGCTCGGCCTCGGTGGGCGTCTCCTCACCATCACCATCACCATCAGGCGGAGGATACCCGCCCTCGGTGGTCGGGGTTGGTTTTTCGGTTGGTTCTTCGGTTGGCTCTGCCGAAGGAACGTCCACCTCTCCGGAGACCTGATATGCCGCGGCCCCGGGGACCCAGTTCAACACCACCCCGCTGGTATACCCCTCACCCGCGTTGTTGAGCGGAATAACGGCTATTTGCGCTCCGAGCCGCTGGACGAGAAATGCCGCGGCCCCGGGGGAGAAGGACGTGACCTGTATCCCTTCCACCGTGACGCCGCCCGGGGCCACCCGGAGCATAAACCGCACATCATCATTGTCTCCTCGCTGCGCCACAACCAGGCCGCTGGCAACCAGGTCATAGCCAGCGTAGGCCGGGCCCGCAAACGCGCTCGAAGGGGTCATACCCGACGCGCTGTAGGCAACGATTTCTGCCTTCCCATCACCGTTGATATCGCTGTTAGCGTCGATGGACCAGTCGGTGCCGACTTCAAGCAACACCTCCCGCTGGACGTCCACAAAGGGCGTCGGCGTCGCGGTGGGGGTGGGGGTGTTGGTTGGAGTAGGGGTGTTGGTTGGGGTCGGGGTGTCGGTGGGCACTGCCGTGGGCGGGACGGGCGTTGCCGTGACCACCAGGGTCACAACGGCGGTTTCCCCCTCTACCGGCGTGGCGGTTGCCTCGCTCACCGGGGTCTGGGGGGTCTCCGGGGTGGCGGTTGCGGCTCCCTCTTCCCCACCACACGCCGCCAGCAGGACGACCCACAGGCCGACGAGGAGCACCCGGGCGACCGGTGTGCTGATATAGGGTTTCATTCGGCTAGGCTTCATTCGCTTCCTCCTTCGGTTCTTCCTTCGCTTTCATGGTCTGTCGCTTCTCCCACCTCCCCGGCTGGCTCCGCAGCCAGCACCAGGCGATACCGCTGCGCTTCCGCGTCCCACGCAAACCCGATGCTCTGCATATACCGTTCGCCTGCGCTGTTGAGTGGGATAATGGTCAGTTCATCACCCGGGACCTCTGAGGGTGAGGGGTGTGGGATGTGGACCAGGAAGGCAGCGGGGGTAAGGGGCCGGTCGGATGCGGGAAAGGTGGTCAGACTCATCAGGTGGTGCCCTTCAGCCACTATCTCTTCCGGGGTTACACGGAGGAGGTAGCGCAGTTCGCCGCTGCCCTCGCTGTCTTCCTGGGCAACGACCAGTTCCGAGGCCACCAGGGTATAGCTAGCATAGGCCGGGTCGGAGAAGGGGTCCGAGGGGGTGATGTCACCGGGCCGGTAGGCTACCATTTCTGCTATCCCATCCCCATTGATATCACCGCTCGTGGCAATGGGCATGGCCCCTATCGCCTCCGCTTCCAGCGTATCCAGCGCTTGCTGTTCCAGGGGCGAGGCGGCAGTCCGGGTAGCAGATGGCTCTGACCCTTCGGAGTCGCGCTCGTTCTGCTCCGCATGCTCAGGTTGGGGGGCGGGGGTAGTTGTCGAGATGCAGGCGGTGGCCAGCGTGAGCACGATGAGCACCGTGAAGGCGGTAGAGATACGGAAAAAAAGATGGTTTGATAATCGTGGCATCCTGCTCCTTTCCTTTCTGTTGGTGTTTATGAGTGTGCTTCCCCTGCACCGGGGGTCTGCGACGGTTCGCTGGTTATGGTTGGTCTGGGCGGCATATTCCAGGTCGGTGTCAGGGTTGGCTGTTTTGTTGGTCTGGGCGGCATATTCCAGGTCGGCGTTGGCGTGTCCTGGTCCGCTTCTTCCGCTTCTTCCGTTTCCTCCCCCTCCTCATCTGGCGGTACAGTCTCGTCAGGGACCGCCGGGGTTTCTGGCGCTTCTGGTTCCCCCTGCTCCTCTTCTGTCTCCATCGGGGCGGGGGTGGCTGCTTCTGTTGGTTCGGTCGTCGGTTCGGTCGTCGGTTCGGTCGTCGGTTCGGTCGTTGGTTCAGTCATTGGACTGGGAAGCACCGTCCAGGTTGGCACGGTGGGCATCGGGGTGGGGATGGCCTTTGACAGGATCATGCGGTAGATGTGCGTCTCCTCGTCCCACACAAACCCGATGCTCTGCATACTGCGTTCGCCGCTGCGGTCAATCGGGATCAACGTGAGGGGAACCTCGCTCCCCGGGACGGACCGCACCAGGTAGGCGGCAGGGTCCGTAAGCGTCACCAGGATACCTTCATCTCCCTGGATTTCCCCCGGCGTAATCCTGAGCAGGTAGCGGAGGTCACGGTTACTGGTTTGCTGGACGATGGCCAGTTCGGTCGCCGCCAGGGAATAGTCAACGTAGGCCGGGTCGAAGAACGTTCGGGAGGGGGTGATATCGGTCGGGCGGTAGGCCAGCACCTCATCCTTACCATCTCCATTGATATCTCCCTCGTCCCCGATAGCCCACCCGGCCCCCAGGGTATCCAGCACCTCCCCGGAGAGGGGCGAACGGAGGGGGTGCCCTTCGTCAGGAAGCATCACGCTGACGCCCGTCGGCGTGGCCGGGACGGGCGAAGCAATGCAGGCGCTCAGGAGCAGCATTGCCAGGCCCGGCCCGAGACCGGTGAAACAGGTCAATAGCCTTCGCATGTGCGCGTTTCCCTTTCTGTAGCTCTCCTACTCTTCATTACTCCATGGTCACTGGTCGCCCTGAAATGACGGCACATCTTTTGCGATGACGATACGATATTGTTCCCGGTCCGTATCCCAGGCAAACCCGATGGCCTTCATGTATCGTTCGCCCTCCTGGTTGATGGGGATAACGGTCAGAGCGGACGGGTCATCCTCCGGGTAGCGCATCAGAAAGGCCGCCGGGATGCGGGACTCTTCGCTGTCGGGGAAGGTGAGCGTCATGACGACCTTCCCATTCACCGTCACTTCCTCCGGGGTGATTCTGAGGAGGTCCGTTATCTCGCCCGCCTCTTCTCCCGCCATGCCCGCCTGCGCAATCATCAATTCCGAAACCAGCAGGTCAAAATCCTGGTACGCCGGGTCTGCCAGGCTCTCCGAGAGGGAAAGGTCGGAAGGGCGGTAGGCCACCACTTCCGCCGGGCCATCACGGTTGATATCGCCGCTGGCTACGACCGTCCATCCCTCCTCCTCAACCTGAGCCAGAAACCATGCGGGGGCAACGGCTTCCGGTTCGCTTGCGGCGGGAGCTTCTTCTTGTTCACGCTCGCCAGCAGGGGCCGAGAGCGCCGGGGCGGGTTCTGGTTTCAATCGCTGATAGGGGGAGGGGGTCAGAAATGCTCCGGCCATGAGCGCGATGAAGATGAGTCCGGCCAGTCCGACCGCGGTGATGAGATACGTTTGATAGGCAATCTGCTGATTGTTTTGTTCCATGGTCCTTAATTCCTCCTGCCTTTCTTGTTTGAGCGACATTCGTCGCGTATGATACGTGAGCGTTGATAGGTGCCGATGGGAGGACATCTCCTCCCACCAGGTCCGACAAGTCCGAAATCTGAGGGGGGAGCCGCGGGTCTCAACCAGCGATATCCCACTTCTCCCCCATTCCGTCAGCAGGTCTATGGCATCGGGACGGCCATGACCAGGCGGTATTGTTCGGTGGCTTCATCCCAGGCAAACCCGATACCCTGCATATAGCGTCCCCCCGTCGGCTTGAGCGGAATAACGGAGATGGGCACCTGGCTGCTTTCCTGGTATCTGGTCAGAAACGCGGCTGGCTGGCTGAACTGCTGCAAGGAGGGCACGGCAAACGAGAGCAAGATGTCCCCCCGCGAGGTGATGCGGTCGGGAGTTATCCGGAGCAGGCAAACCGCTCCTTCTTCCCCTTCCTGGCCGATAACGATGCTCGAAGCAACGGTGTCGTAGTCTACATAGGCCGGGTCTGCAAAGGGGCCGGCGGGGACCACGTCCGACCCGACAAAGGCGATGACTTCGGTTTTCCCATCCCCGTTCACGTCGCCTTCACCGAGCACGGAGGCCCCGGCTCCTGCCATCTCCAGGACTTGTGCAGCAAGCGGGGACATCTCCTCGGCGTCGGCGTCGGCGTCCTTCTCAGCGTCGGCGTCCTTCTCAGTGTCGGCGTCGGCGTCCTCGGCGTCGGCGTCTTCCGCTTCGTCCTCAGCTTCGGCTTCGGTGTCCTCCTCGGCGTCGGCGTCTTCCGCTTCGTCCTCGGCGTCGGCGTCGTCCGCTTCGTCCTCGGCGTCGGTGTCCTCCTTGGCGTCGGCGTCCTCGGCGTCGGCGTCGGCGTCGTCCGCTTCGTCCTCAGCTTCGGCTTCGGTGTCCTCCTCGGCGTCGGCGTCTTCCGCTTCGTCCTCGGCGTCGGCGTCGTCCGCTTCATCCTCGGTCACTTCGGCGTCGTCCGGTAATTGCCATGATTAAATAGCTGATGAACCCAGTTCCTAACAATAATAAATCCAAGGCAAAAGTAATGTTTCCTGAATATCAATTAGTTGATTAAAAGTTGCTTATTCACTTATGGAACTTGTGGTCGATAAGTTAAGTTAAACTGTATTAAAAATTACAATTATTTTACATACTGAAAACCTGTAGCTAAAAGAAGATAGCTATCTTTACATCAAACGGAGCCATGAAAGTCTCCTGGTAAACGTACTGATTATAACGACACTTAATATCCAAAAACATGAAAAAACGTATAGCAGCCTCAATTCTGACGGTCATACTGTTCTCTATATCAAGCCTGGCCCAAACACAAGTAACCGGATTTGTATATGAAGATCTGAACGGGAACAATAAGCTCGACAGGAGGGAAAAGGGCATCGCCAATGTACCTGTTTCGAA
>DAOTUF010000293.1:0-7209 GCA_034437495.1 Chloroflexaceae bacterium
GTGACAATCACGCGTGGATTGATGATTTCAATCTGGCGAAACAGGTACAGGGACGTACAGGTCTCAATCTCTTCGGGGAGCGGGTCGCGGTCTTGCGGAGCGCGGCACTTGATGACATTGCCAATGAACACATCCTCACGCCGCAGCCCGGCCATGGAGAGCAGCGTATCCAGAAATTTGCCCGAGGCCCCCACAAAGGGGCGACCCTGGCGGTCTTCGTGGTAGCCTGGCCCCTCACCGATACACATAATCTTTGCGGTCGCGGGTCCTTCGCCGGGCACGGCGCGGAACCGCCCGCGGTGGAGCGCACAGCGCGTGCATACGCTGACCTCCTGTGCGATAGTCTGTAGTTGTTCTCCCGTCAAGCCTGCGCACCTTTCTGCATTGTTCCAACATAAAATGTAGGGTATATTATACCCTAATCGCGCATGGTTCTTCAAGTCCAGAAGTCCAGAAGCAGATGAAAATACAGAGGAGATCAATGTGAAGGTAGGATTGATCGGATTAGGAAATGTGGGGACCGCGATTGCCAACCTCATCGCCTCAAACGGATACCGCGTCCTCGGGTGGGAGTATCATGAGGCCGTCGTAACGGAAATCAACACGCAGCAGGTCAATACGCGCTTCCTGGCCGGGGTCAAGCTAAACCCGGACCTGACCGCCACCACCAATCTCGATGAGGTGGTAGCACAAAGTGATGTGCTCTTTCTTGGTATCCCCTCGCTCTTTATCCGAAAGACACTGGAACCTGTGAGCAATAGGATACCCGACCGGACCATTCTGGTCAACCTGGCGAAGGGCGTGGACCAGGAGACCGGGTTGACCGCCTTTCAAACGCTGTCGGTTTTGCTGCCCCACCACCACCGGATGATGCTGGCAGGGCCGGCCATCGCCAACGAGTTTGCCCGTGGGATGCCGACCGTGGTCGTGCTGGCTGGCTCCCCCCTCCCGGACCAGTTGCAGGTTGCCCGCCTGCTCGACAATCCCTATTTCCGCACGCGGCTTTCCGACGACGCCATAGGCGTTGAACTGGGGGGCATCCTGAAGAATATCTATACCATCGGGTTGGGGTTGTTCGACGGCAGGCGCATCACCAGCGTGAACTTCCGCTCGGTCTATCTGACGATTGCGCTGGAGGAAATCACCCGCATTGGGGTGGCGTTGGGGGGCCGGGCCGAAACCTTCGCCTACCTCGCGGGGTTGGGCGATTTGTTGGCGACCTCGCTGAGCGAACACAGCCACAACCGCCGCATGGGGGAACTGCTGGCAGAAGGGCACACGCTGGACAAGGTGAAGGAGGTGATGGGAGTGGTGCCAGAAGGTTACAACACGATGAAGTTTGCCCTTTCGATTGCCGAAAAGCTGCACGTGCCGCTGCCGCTCGCCAAGGGGCTGTGGGATGTCATCCACGGCACCTCCAGCACCGAACGATTCATCTACTCTTTTACGAAAGATTTTGTTGAACAAGGAGGGCACCTGTGATTGATAGAACTGATAGGACTGATAGGACTGATAGGACCGGACTGGGCAGCACGACGGGAGCGATTGATTTCTCATCGCTCCGCACGGTCTTGCTGGACGTTGACGGGGTGCTCTACCGCGGCTCGGCGGTGCTCCCGGGGGCCGCCGACCTGCTCGCCCTGCTCCACCAGCGCTCCATCACCTACGTCTGCCTGACGAACAACGGCTCGATGACTCCGCAGCAGTATGAACGCAAGCTTGCGGGGATGGGCATCTCGGTGAGCATTGACCACATCCTGACCGCGGCGATGGCCACCAGCCGCGCCCTGCGAGGGACCTACCCCCACGGCACCCCGGTGTATGCCATCGGGATGGAGGGATTACACGAGGCCCTCTTTGCCGAGGGGTATTTCGTCTGGGAGGAAGACCACCCCCGCGTGGTCGTGCTCGGCCCCGACTTTGCCGTCACCTACGAGAAGCTGCGGCGAGGGTGTCTCGCTATCCGCGGGGGGGCAGACTTTATCCTGACCAACCCGGACACGACCCTCCCAACCGAAGCGGGGCAGGTGCCCGACGCGGGTGCGTTGGCGGCGGCGCTCCAGGCAGCCACCGGGGTCGCTCCCCTGGTGATAGGCAAGCCGCAGCCAACGATGTACCGCATGGCCCTGGAGATGGTGGGGGGAACGGCAGAGACCGCCCTGATGGTTGGCGACCGCCTGGAAACGGACATCGCCGGTGCCCGCAGCGCCGGTTTGTCCAGTATTCTGGTGCTTACCGGAGTCTCTCGCCACGAGGAGCTTGCCACCACACCGCACCAACCCGATGCAGTTTTTGAAGACTTGACTACCCTGCTCAGCGCGATGCGCCAGGCAATGCCTGCCTGACCCCAGTGGGCAGAGCGCGGGTCTATCGCTTGCCTTACCGCAAAGGACGCATGTGGTAGTATACTAATACGGGAGGGAGGAGGAAGAAGAAGAAGAGGATAAGGAGAAGCAGGAGGAGGAACTCCATTCGTGGTACGGGGAAGAGAAACAAGCGATGACACCATCTGATGAGGACCATGAGGTAGCCCGAAGCGAAGAGGCAGCCCGAAGCGAAGAAGCAACCCGAACAGAAAGGGGGCAGCTGCGCCAGCGCATTGCGGAGCTTGAACAAGCCAACGCCCATTTGCAGCACCAGTTGGGGGAGCAAACGCGGGAACTCTCCTTTTTCAAGGCACTCGTGGAAAATGCCCCCGACGCGATTGCGACGGCTCATCTGGATGAGGGAGGGGGTATCGCCTATCTGAACCCGGCAGGGCAGGTGTTGATAGGCGATGCCCGCTCCGCTCAGGGGGTGGCGATGCTCGGCTTGCACCCCACCGACCCTGAGCGTTCGTTTGCCGAAGCAACCAGGCAAGTAGTTGACCGGGGCACGTGGCAGGGGGTCGTGACCTGTCGGCGGGACGACGGTAGTACCTTTGAGGGGCAGGCATCGGGGTTTGTTATCCGCGACCCCGCCGGCCAACCGCAAGCGCTGGCAGGGATTATCCGCGATGTCACGGAGCACAAACGCACCGAAGCCGCCCTACGCGAGGCGCACGAAGAACTGGAGATGCGCGTCCAGGAACGCACCGCGGCCCTGTCGCAGATAAATCAGGAGTTGCTTCAGGAAAACGCCGAACGGCGGCGGGCCGAACGAGCGCTCCACGAGAGCGAAATCAAATTCCGCCAGTTCTTTGAACAGTCCTGGGACGGCCTGGTGCTGTGCGACAACCAGGGCGCGGTCATCGAATGGAACCGCGGAAAGGAACGTATCTGGGGCTTGAAGCGAGAGGCGGTGCTTGGTCGCCCCATCTGGGAGGTCATCTTTGAGGTGACGCCAGACGAACGCAAGACCCCGGAGGTTCTGGCCTATATCAAGACCACGACCCTTGAAATGCTCCAGCAGGGCACCAACCTTTCCCCCGGTCAGTGGATGGTCCGCGAAATCCAGCGCCCCGACGGAACCCGCCGCACGGTCCATTCGCTGGTCTTCCCCATCCAGACCGAGCAGGGGTTGCTCGTGGGCAGCATCACCCGCGATATCACCGACCGCGAACGGGCAGAACAAGCCCTGCGGCGGCATGATGCCATCCTGGAGGCTCTGGGGTTTGCGGCCGAGCGCTTTTTGCAAACCACCACCCTGCAAGAAAACATCTCCGCGGTCCTGGAACGGTTGGGAGTCGCGGCAGGGGTCAACCGCGTCTATATGTTCGAGAACCACCGCGGCTCCCACGGGGAATGGCTGATGAGCCAGCGCTATGAGTGGGTCGCCGCCGGCACAGTACCCCAGATGGACAACCCCGAACTGCAAAACCTCCCCTACCAGGCAGGCGGGTTTGCGCGGTGGGAAAGCGCCCTGCAAAAGGGGTACCCCATCTATGGCGAAGTCAACACCTTCCCCCAGGAGGAGCGGGATATTCTCGAACCACAGGATATCCAGTCCATTGCTGTGGTGCCCATCTTTGCCTGCCAGCAGTGGTGGGGGTTCATCGGCTTTGATGATTGCCAGCAAACGCACCCATGGTCGGTTTCGGAAATCAGCATCCTGCGGGCCGCCGCGACGATCATCGGGGCCGCCATTGAGCATGAGCACATGCAGCAGGCGCTTCGGGAGAGCGAGCAGAAATTCCGCTGGTTTTTCGAGCAGTCGCACGATAGCCTGGTGCTGGTCAATGAGCAGGGGCGCATCATCGAGTGGAACCAGGGGTCGGAGCACATTATGGGGCTGCCCCGCAGCGAGGCAGTTGGGCAGTTTATCTGGGATGCGCAGTTTCGCATAGTGCCCGAAGAACGACAGACCCCGGAGCTGTACGAACGCCTCCGCACGATGACCCTGGAAATGCATCGCACCGGGCGCATGCCCTCGCTCAACCACTGGGTTGGGCACGATATTCAGTGCCCCGACGGGTCCCGGCGGACCATTTATTCGCTGGTCTTCCCCATCCAGACCGACCGTGGTATCTGGCTCGGGGGGATTACCCGCGACCTGACCGCGCTCAAGCAGGCCGAAGAAAACCTGCACCGGGCCCGCGAAGAGGCCGAAACCGCTGCCCGCACCAAGTCCGAGTTTCTGGCCAATATGAGCCACGAGATACGCACCCCCATGAACGCGGTCATCGGGATGACCAGCCTGCTGCTAGACACCTCCCTGACCAACGAGCAGCGCGACTATGTCCAGACCATCCGTATCAGCGGCGAGTCGCTCCTCACCCTGATTAACGATATCCTGGACTTTTCGAAGATTGAGGCCGGCAAGATGGACCTGGAAGACCAGCCCTTCAACCTGCGCGACTGCATTGAAGAGAGCCTGGACCTCGTTGCGCCCAAAGCTGCCGAAAAACGGCTCGATGTCGCCTACCTCATTGACGACTCCACCCCGACCGACCTGATTGGCGATATCACACGGGTGCGCCAGATTCTCGTGAACCTGCTGAGCAATGCGGTCAAGTTCACGGAACAGGGCGAGGTGGTGGTGACGGTCGGGGTTTCTGGGGGGCGGGGGTCGGGGAGCAGAGGTCAGAGATACGAAGTGCATATGGCCGTGCGCGACACCGGTATCGGTATCCGAGCCGACCTTCTCGGTCGCCTCTTTCAGTCATTCAGCCAGGTGGACCCGTCGATGACCCGCAAGTATGGCGGAACCGGCCTGGGGTTGGTCATCAGCAAACGGCTGGCCGAGATGATGGGCGGGACGATATGGGCCGAGAGCGAGGAAGGTCAGGGTTCTACATTTCATGTGACGTTTGTGGCCGAGGCTGCCCCCTCCCAACCCCGTCCCTACCTCGACCCGGACCAACCCGTGCTGCAAGGCAAGCGCGTGCTGGTGGTGGACGACAACCAGACCAACCGCTTCATCCTGCGGCACCAGTTGGCCCGGTGGGGGATGGAAACGCGGGACACAGCGTCCGCCGCCGAAGCCCTGGAATGGATACGGCAGGGGGTCCCCTTCGATATCGCTATCCTGGATACGCATATGCCCGAGATGGACGGCCTGGACCTGGCCGAGCGGATTCGCACCGAACGCGATGCGTATACCCTGCCGCTCGTGCTGTGGACCTCCATTCTGGGACGGAGCGACATCGACCGCTCCTCGTCGGTAGAGATTGCCGCAACCCTGACCAAGCCGGTGCGGCCCTCCACGCTCTACGACATGCTGGTGGGCTTCTTCGAGGGCAAGCCCAGGGAAATCATTCTCCCCACCGTCTGGGGCGATATCGACCGCCACATGGGGCAGCACCACCCGCTCCGCATCCTGCTGGCCGAAGATAACACGATTAACCAGAAGGTGGCCTTGCGACTGCTAGAAAAACTGGGGTATCATGCGGATGTGGCCTCCAACGGCCTGGAAGTGCTGCACGCCTTGAAGCAGTTGCCCTATGATGTGGTGCTGATGGATATTCAGATGCCCGAGATGGATGGAATCGAAGCGACCCGCGCCATTCGCACCGAGTGGGAACCCCATCGCCAACCCCACATCGTAGCGATGACCGCCCACGCCATGGAAGGGGTGCGCGAGTCGCTGCTCCAGGCGGGGATGGACGACTATGTTCGCAAGCCCATCAAACTGGAAGAACTGGTCGGTGCGCTCCAGCGGGTGGAACCTTCTTCCGCTCCGGCTCCTTTGTCCGCCTCGGCTTCGGTCCCGGCCCATTCGGTGCCAGCAGCACCAGCCGACCCCGGGGACCCCGTCTCCCCCGAACCGGTCGATTTCAGGGTGCTGGAACATCTCAAGACGGTGATGGGCAGCGCGGAGGTGTTTCAAGAGCTTATCGGCCTCTATCTAGAAGACACCCCCGAACTGCTGGCCAGTCTGCGGCAAGCGCTGGAGCGCGGAGATATCCAGGTTTTTGTCCGTGCGGCCCACTCGCTCAAATCGAGCAGTGCGCAGGTGGGGGCCATGCGGCTGTCAGATTTGAGCGAACAGTTGGAGATGCTTGGACGGGATGGGTCGCTCAGGAGACCAGAAGATGCAGCGGAGTTGATTGCGTTGGTAGCGAACGAATTTGAACGGGTCCAGAACGTATTGACCGGGAGGTATCGGGAATGAACAAACTCATGCGAGGACAGAAAACGAAACTGGCAGACCTGACCGCAGCGCAGGAACTTGAAGTCGGAGTGGGTATCGACGCACCACCAGAGGTGGTCATTGATGTGAGTTGCTTTGGCGTAGATGAGCAGGGGCAGCTTGCGGACGAGCGCTATTTCATCTTTTACAACCAGAAGGAATCACCCGAAGGGGCTATTGCGGCTATCGGCAAGCGCGACGGAGACCGGGAACGCTTTCGGGTAGACCTGTCACGGCTGCCGTCAACCATCCGTCGGTTGGTGTTCACCGCAACGATTGACGGTGAGGAGACGATGGCCCACATCCAGTCGGGGTACCTGCGCCTGCTCGACCAGGGGAGGGAGGTGGCGCGGTTCTCCTTTGCAGGGCAGGACTTCCAGACCGAGCGAGCTACGATTATTGCCGAAATCTACCACAAGAACGAATGGCGCATCGGAGCAGTCGGGCAGGGCTTTCATGGCGGTCTGAGTGCGCTGCTCGCTCACTTTGGCGGGCAGGAGGCCGAGGAGGGAGCAGCGCCCCCCCCGCCCGCGCCGCAACCCTCTTCGAGCGGGCAACCAACGGCCCGGCTGGAGCCGTCGCCGCCCCCCGCTGCGCCCACCGCACCAGAATCCCCCCCTTCTCCTGGGTCGCCAGAGAAGCCGGAGAAGGGGGGGATTC
>DAOTUF010000294.1:0-12723 GCA_034437495.1 Chloroflexaceae bacterium
GGTCATCTCCCGGGCCACCACGACCCGCCGGTCCCCCAGAACCGCCAGCATATCGGCAAGGCTGGCCTGGAGCCGGTGGGGAGCTTCGAAGCAGACCAGCGTGACGGGCAGGCGGGTCAGGCGGGTCAGGAGTGCGCGGCGTTCGCTGCCGCGGTGGGGCAGAAAGCCGACGGAGAGAAAGCGTTCGGTGGGCAACCCCGACGCAACCAGCGCAGCCGTGGGAGCGGAGGGGCCGGGGAGCGGAGCAATCGGCCACCCCTCGTCAATACAGGCATTGACCAGGTCCACCCCCGGGTCCGAGAGGGCCGGGGTGCCGGCATCGGAGACGAGGGCGACATCCCCCCCTTCCAGGGCTGCCAGCACCTTGGGGAGCCGCGAGAGCTTGTTATGTTCGTGGTAGGAGCAGCACGGCGTGCGGATATCGTAGTGCGCCAGCAGCCGCCTGGTGTGGCGGGTATCTTCGGCGGCAATCAACGCCACCTCGCGGAGCACGCGCAGCGCCCGCAGCGTGATATCTTCCAGATTGCCAATCGGAGTGGCGACGAGATAGAGGGTTCCCATAACGATAAACGATTAGTGACTAACGACTAATCATCATGATAAGGAGAGCGCTTCCTGCCCTTTTCAGGCGTTGGCCGGGTTTGCCTGGTGGTAGTGTAGCCCGGGGGCCGGGCGTTGTCAAAGCAGAAAGGTCGGGATGGCCTCTGCCCGCTCGCTGTTCCGTCTTTCTGGCCACTCATATCAACGACACGTGGTCGTAACCAATTTCACACAACCTTGCCATATTCTGGTATGATACATAGCAAGAACACCCAGAAGAACCGAGAGAAGTGAGGAACAAGGAAGGGGGCGTTTCCCTATGACCCGGAGCCACTCAGCAACTATGAGCACACCCGCAGCACAGGATACCCGCGCAAGCTCTCCCCCTCGCCCACGGGTGTCGGCGGGCGAACGACTCACCACCGCAGCCCGCTGGATGCTCCTGGTGCTCCTGCTTGCCCTGCTCGGTGTCATCTTCGAAGCCGTTCCCTGGGCTATCCCGCTCGATACCCCTGCGATGCTCGTCTTCCTGGGCTACGCCGCTTTTGCCCTGGTCACAACAGTGGCGCTCCTGCTCCCCTTCCGGTCCTCCCTGATGACCATTGCACCAGCGTTCGACCTCCTCTTTCTGTCCCTGCTGACCCTCCTGAGCGGACCGCACCGCCTCGCCTTCTTCCCCTTCTTCCTCGTCCCCCTGATGAGTCTGGCCGTGCGGCAGCGCTCGCTCTGGAGCCTGGTCGCAGGCATCGCCGGGGCGGCCCTCTTTGCGGGGGCGGTGGCTGGCGGCTCTCGCCTCGTTGACGAGACCGACGCGCTGCCGGCCCCTCCCTTGCTCGGGGCGATGAGCCTGGCCCTGGCGCTGCTCCCCTGGCTCGTCAGCAGTCTGGTCGAGCACTGGAGCAACTGGAACCGTCAGCGGGTTGCGGAAGCCCAGGACCAGGCGCAGCAGCAGAGCGACCAGGCCCGGCAGGAGGTGCAGTCGTCTCACGAGCGGGTATCCCTGCTCTATGCCGTTGCCACGCGCCTGGCGACCATGGCCGACTCGACCGCCGGGCAGAAGAAGGTGCTGGACACTATCCTGGAGGAGAGCCAGAAGCTCATCCCCTACACCCACGCCCTCATCCTGAGAAAGCCACCAGAATCCGAAGAAGAAGCCCCCCGCACGGACAACCGCGAAAACCTGCGAGTCGAGACGGGCCAGGCGCTCAACCCCCGCGACCTGGGGAGCACGTTGACCATTCACCGGGAAGGCAAGGTCGCCACCCTCCTCCACGCCGAGGCCAGACCCACCCTGATACCCGACCTTGCCCAGGATGCCGACCTGTCTGCTATCGCTACGCTGCACTCCTGCAAGGCCGCGTGGGTGGTGCCCCTGCACTATGGCGTGCTCGTCTATGGGGTGATGATACTGGCCAGCGACGAGCCGCACGTCTTCCACTCCCGGCAGCTTGACCTGCTCGACGCGCTGGCGAAGTTTGGGAGCGCTGCCCTGCGCAATGGCGAGCTTCTGGCCGAGCTACGGCCCCACCGCGAAAAGCTCCTCAAGTCGGAGGCCCGCGCCCGCGAAGAACTCACGCGCCACGTCCATGATGGGTTGGCACAAACCCTGGCCCAGATTGTGATGAACGTCGATTTTCTCAAGCGCATGGTCGTTCAGGACCCGGAGGGGGCGCAAAAGGAACTGGACACGCTGCACGAGCAGTTCCGGCGCTACCATTTTGAAGTGCGCGAGGTGCTCACCGCCCTCAGTCCCCTCCCGCTCGGACAGGGGTTGTACGTCATCCTGCATCAATTCCTGGAGCGCAAGCGCACCCACGACAAAGATACCCAGATTGTCGTGGATGCCGAGAGCATCAAGGGGTTGTCGCTGAACTACAAGGTCGAGAATATGCTCTACAACATCCTTCAGGAATCGGTGAACAATGCCCTGAAATATTCCGAGGCGCGGCAAATCTGGGTGCAGTGCAAGGCCCATGACAACCGCCTGATGATGACCATTGCCGACAATGGCAAGGGCTTCGATGTGGAACAGGGCAAGGAGAAGGCCCGGGCCCGTGGCTCGTTTGGTCTGTTCAACATCGGGGAGCGGGCGCGGTTGGCGGGGGGGTCCGCAGAAGTGCGGTCGGTCGTGGGCAAGGGGACGATGGTGCGCGTGGTTGCTCCCGTCAGGAGCGAGGAGGATGCTCCCTGACCTTCCGGGGCTTCCGGACCTTCCCCCTCCCGCCTCACCCTCCCTCACCGCTGCCTTGCGCCATCACCACCCGGTCGCGTCCCGACGCTTTGGCCTGGAGAAGCGCCATATCCGCAGCCCGTATCACCTCATCGGCGGTCCGTCCATTTTCGGGGTAGCTCGCCACCCCGAAGGAAAGCGTAATCGAACCAAGCGACCGCCCTTTGTGCCGAACCTGTATCTCCCTCCCCTCAATGAGCAGTTCTTCCGCCCGTTTCCACGAATCGAGCAAGGAGGTATCGGGCAGGATGAGGGTAAATTCTTCCCCCCCATAGCGACAGGCAATATCCTCCCGTCGGATATGTGATTGCAAAAACTCCCCCACCGCCGTGAGCATGGTGTCGCCCGCATCGTGCCCGTAGCGGTCGTTGAACCTCTTGAAGTGGTCAATATCCAGCATAATCACGCCGACCGAGTAGTGGCGGCGAGCCGCACGGTGAAGCTCGCGCACCAGCGCATCGTCCAGGTAGCGCCGGTTGTAGAGACCCGTGAGCGCATCACGAATGGCCTGGTCCTGAAGCTGCTCGCGCAGATGCAGGTTGGCCAGCGCCATCGCCACCTGTTCGGTCATCATCGTGGCCAGTTGAATCCAGCGGTCCTCCGCCTCGTCAGAATCGGCCAGGTCACTCCGCAGGTGCAGGGTGCCCAGTATCTTGCTCTGGGCAATCAGGGGGATACAGAGCGTAAAAGGCTGCTGACGGGTGCGGATATGCTGGCACCGCGGCCCCGTCAGCGACCGCCCCATCACGTGGGAGCGCCCCCGCCGCAGGGCCCAACACTCTTCGGAGGCAAACATTGGTTCGATGGAGGGAGGAGGTCCCCACCGCGCCACTGCCTCAACCATCTGGCTGGCGGGCTGCATAATGTAGAGGGCCCCGTTCTGGTGGGCAAAGAGTTGGGCAGCAAATTGCTCAACTGTGGCATAGACATCGCTGGTCGTCAAGCAGCTCTGGAGAAATTCGCCCATCCGATTGAGCAAGATGATATCGCGGTTGCGCCGCTGCAACTCACGCACCCGCAGATGAAGTTGTTCATTCGCTTCTAACAGCGAATCTTCGGCCTGCTTAAGGTCCGTAATATCCCGCGAGATACCAAATAACACCTGCTGGTTGCCCCAGGTACCGCGGGTCACTCGCGTCTCGACGGGAATAATCGTCCCATCCTGCGCCATGAGGGGAACCGTCGAGACCATGGCGGTCCCATTCACCATCGCCGCGATAAACGCCACCACCTCCCCCCGCCGCTCGGTCAGGTGAACATCCGCCAGGTGCATGGTGCGGAGTTCCCGGGCCGAATACCCCAGGCGCTTTTCGACCACCGGGTTGACATGGATAATCCGCCCGCTCGCGTCGAAGATAAAGAGGTAATCGTCCATGGTATCGAAGAGGGTCTGGAAGTTGTTGCGGCTCTCCTGCAAGGCGGTTTCGGCCTTCACCCGCCCGATGGCCCCCCCGATCTGGGTAGCGATAATCTCCAGGAGGTGCCCCGTGCTGACGGGGATATGCTCATGTACGTGCGAGGCCAGATGCAGGGAAGCAACGACCCTCCCCTCGTTCAGCACCGGGATGATGGCCATACCGCGCAGCCCCTCCGCCAGACACGTCGGGTCTTTTGGCGGGACCATCTCGGCAAAGGGTCCATAGCGTGGTTCCCCCTCCATAATGCGTTGCCATTGAAAGGAATGGGCCGGGTAGCACCTGACGCAGGGGACGAACGCAGGAGAAAAACCCTGGTGAATCACCAGGTCCAGATTGCCAGAATGCCAGTCTACCAGGTAGATACCCCCGCAGTCAATCCCCTCCAGGTGCAGGATAGCGTGGAGCACCTGTTCCAGGACCTCGTTCAGGCCGCTGGTCGAACTCAGGGCAATAGCAAGGTCGCGCTGGACTTTGAGCGACTGCTCGGCCCGCACGCGGTCGGTGATATCGCGCCCCACCGACTGAAACTCGACCAGGTTGCCTTGCTCATCAAAAATCGTCCGGTCGGTCCACTGCTGCCAGCGAACCTCCCCCTCCGGGGTAATCACCCGGTGCTCCGTCGTGGCGACCGCGTTGGAAGGGTGAAACCAGGTCAGATACTTCTGCGTTTTTGTCGGGTCAATGATGGGGATGATGGAGGGCGAGCCGGGACCAAGCAAATCCTCGCGCCGTTTGCCAAAGTAGCGGCAATAGGCATCGTTCACAAAGGTCAGCGTTCCATCCGGTCGAAAGCGGCAAATCAGGTCGGTCTGGTCTTCGACCACCGCGCGGTAGCGGGCCTCGCTTTCGCGCAGGGCGTGTTCGACCCGCTTCCGCTCGGTAATGTCCGTGCTCGTCCCCGACATCCATACCGCCTGCTCCTGCTCATCGCGGATGACCATCCCACGCGAAGCAATCCAGCGGATATCACCGTTCTTGCGGATGATGCGGTGTTCTAGCTCATAGACGGGCACCTCCCCGCGCAGGTGCGCCCGGGTAGCTGCCCGCACCTTCTCGCGGTCGTCGGGGTAAATGTGCTGGCTCCACTCGTGAATATGGTTGAGTTCGGCCTCGTCCGCGTCGGTATACCCCATCAGCGCCTTCATCTCCGGAGCCAGATAGATGTCATTCGTCTCCAGGTTCCAGTCCCACAACCCCACATTGGCCGCCCGGACCGCTCGCTCATAGCGCTCCCGCCGGATGCGCAAATCCTCCCCTTGCTGCCAGTTCGCCTGCAATTCCTCACTGCTCTGTTCGGTCAGGCGACGTTCCACATCGAGATACCGGGCCTGCAAGGTTTCGACCCACTGCGCTGCCCCCGCTGATGCTTCCTGAAACCGATGCGCCTCTATCGCCATCGCACGGGTCACAACGGCAACGATGCGCTCCAGCAAGTCCAGTTCGCTCTGTTCTGCAAGGGGGGAAGGAAGGCTCGCCCGAAACGCGGCAACCACACTCTGGAGGATGAGGTGATACAGATGGAGTCCCCGGTCCAGGGACGGTGGGAGAGGGGGGACTCGCCCATCCGACGGAGCAGACCGTCGCTTTGCGGCACTGGCCTCTAGCGTCTGGATGGCATCGTGCAGGGAACCGGCATCCTGGTGAAGAGCCGATTCGTGGACCAGGTCAACCAGATGGCACACAAAATCGCGGCGGTGCTCTGCGTCCAACACCGGAAAGACCTCGTCGCTCTGGTGGAGCACCTGCTCCATCTGGTCGTGGAACCGCTGGATTCGCTCATCAAGGTGATGGGCAAAGGAACCTGCTGCATCAGACAATGGAGACGCTGGAGACATTTAGGACCCTCACTTTCTCGTTTCATTCCTGGTCATTGGCGTCATCGGCATAGACTACTCCCCTGGATAATCCGAAGATTGTGATCTCTGATTGTATCATGAAAAAAATCCATATGCCCAGAATATACGTTCCGGTCTTTTGTCGCCCTATCATGCAGCAGTCCTTATCCCAGTATTTGACCAGCCGGACCCGATGAGCTATCATTCATAGATGGAAATCTCTTCGGTCGTAAAGGTGCGTCCGTTTATCTGGGGGCCGGTGCCCTACGCATCACTATCACTATGACCTGTTACCTCTTGCTATTAGGAGACCTGGAAGAAGACCATGATTGAAGCATTTGAAGCAACCCATCCCTTCCAGCTATTGGTCCAACGCCTCCTGACGACAACCGTTATTCTGATCATCGCCCTGCTGATCGGGGTGCTGGTTGAACGAGTCGTGCTCCGCTGGCTGAACAAGCTGACCCGGCGCACCTCCTGGGGGGGCGATGATCGCTTGCTCCGGATGTTGCAGGGGGGCGTTACGACGCTCTGGTTTGTGCTGCTCGGGATATACCTGGCGGTCCGGGGCATCGAGCTGCGTATCCCCTACCTGGAAACTACCTGGACCTTTCAAGGCATCGTTCTGAGTTCCCGAGATTCCGACTATCTCTTCAAGGCCCTGCTGACCATTCTGGTCATTTCGATAACCATCGCCGCCTCCCGCTTCGTGGTGGGAGTAATCTTTGCCAAAGACGCCACCGAACATGCGGCGCTCTCTATCTTCCATAATATCATCAGAATCGTCACCTACCTGATCGGATTTCTGATTATTCTCGGATTGTTCAATATTGAGATAACCCCCTTCCTGGCCGCGGTGGGGGTCGGCAGTCTTGCCATCTCGCTGGCCCTGCAAGAAACGCTCTCCAACCTCTTTTCAGGTATCCAGATCATTTTGTCTCGGAACATCAAGCCTGGCGACTACGTGAAGCTTGGTTCGGGTGAGGAGGGCTTTGTGCTCGATATCAATTGGCGAACCACCACTATCAAGCAGCTCGCCAACAACGCGGTCATCGTGCCCAATTCGATGCTGACCTCTGCCATCGTGACCAATTTTAACGAACCGCAAAAGGAAATGGGCATCCTGGTCCAGATTGGCGTGGGCTACGAAAGCGACCTGGAACAGGTCGAACGGGTCACGGTGGAGGTCGCCAGAGAAGTCTTGCAAGAAGTGGAAGGAGGCGTTCCGGAGGCCGACCCGTTCATCCGCTACCACACCTTCGGAGAGTATAGCATCAATTTTGCCACGATTCTCCGCGGCAAAGAATTTGTCAGTCAGTTTCTCATCAAGCACGAGTTTGTGAAGCGGCTGCACCGGCGCTACCAGGAGGAGGGTATTGTCATCCCCTTCCCCATCCGAACCATCCACACCAGTTCCCCCGGGGGGGACGGCAGCCTGCCCGACCATCGGTTGACCCTCCAGAAGGAACCGGAGCGATCCAACGCAAAGCTACCCCGTGAGCAAGAGCAGGAGCAAGAGACGGACGATACCCGTGCCGAGCCACTGCGTGCCGATCAGAAATAAGGAGCCATTGTGCAGTATTCCGAATCTTCCCATCCATCCACCTCGAAGCCTGGTTTGTTCGTCCGTTTTCGTCCCTATGATAGCGTCTGGTTGCTGGTGCTGTGGTCCCTTCTGGCCGCGGCATGCAGTAGTCCGCTCACCGAACCCGTCGTTGCCCCGCCCAACGGAGCCGATACCCCGGAAGTTGACGGTGAACCCGGGGGAGAGGAGGCCGGGACGCCCGGGACGTCTCCCCTGCCCGTTACTGCCCAGATTCCAGGGGGAGCCACGCCGACCGTCGAAGGGCCAGATCGAGAAAAGATGGTCTTCGTGTCCGACCGCGATGGGAACGATGAAATCTATCTCATGAACACCGATGGCTCAGATATCGTCAATCTGACCAATCACCCGGCGTCCGACACCCAGCCGGTCTGGTCGCCGGATGGCTCCCAGATTGCCTTTGTTTCCCTGCGCGACCGCAATGACGACATCTACGTCATGAACGCGGATGGGTCGCAGGTGACGAACCTGACGAGTAGTACCAATCGGGACGCTTCCCCGTCCTGGTCGCCCGACGGCTCCCGCATCGTGTTCGTTTCGGAGGGGGTTGACGGGGAAACCCCGCAGGAAGGGGAGGGACAGCGAGGGCTGTATCTGATGCAGGCGGACGGCTCTGGCATCCAGCGTATTGAGATGGAGCGGGACCTCGCGAACATCCGTTCCCCGGCCTGGTCGCCCGATGGGTCGCGCCTGGCGTTCGTTGCCCGCGAAGACGGGAATGATGAAATCTACACCATGAATATTGACGGGTCCGGGGTCATCAACCTTTCCAACCATCCAGGCAACGACCGTTCCCCGGCCTGGTCGCCCGATAGCACGCGCATGGCGTTCGTCTCCGACCGCGACGGGAACGAAGAGGTGTATGTGATGCCGAGCAACGGCGCTCCTCAGACCCCCGTGACCAACCACCCCGCAATTGATATTCAGCCCTCCTGGTCGGCGGATGGGACGCAACTGGTGTTCGTCTCGAACCGCGATGGGAACTTCGATATCTACCGCATCAACCCCGGCGGGTCGCAGCTGGTCAATCTGACCAGTCATACGGCGAATGATGCCAACCCCCGCTGGATACCCACCCGCTCCCGACGGAAGCGGATGGCCTTTGCCTCCAATCGGGATGCTCAATTTCCTTCGGTCTATGCGATTGACGTGCGTGGTTCCAGCCTGGCCCGGCTCACGAGCGCCGTCGCGTCCGACACCCACCCCGACTGGTCGCCGGATGGGGTCTGGATTGCCTTCAGCTCCGACCGGGCAGGCAACGATGATATCTACCTGAAGCGAGTGGATGGGTCGGAGTTGACCCGGATGACCACCCATCCTGCTCCGGATATGCACCCGGACTGGTCGCCTGATGGGAGCCGCCTTGCCTTTGAGACCAGACGCGACGGCAATTGGGAGATCTACGTCATCAACGCCGATGGGTCGGACCTCATCAACCTGACCAACCACCCGGCCAATGATGGCAACGTGGCCTGGGCACCGGATGGCGAACGTATCGCGTTTGTTTCCGACCGGGATGGGAATTTCGAGGTGTACGTGATGAGGCTTGATGGTTCCGAGGAGCCAGCGCGGCTGACGGTGCATCCGGCTGTGGACGCATTCCCCTGCTGGTCGCCCGATGGGAGACAACTGCTCTTCCGTTCGAGCCGCGACGGGAACGGGGAGATTTACCTACTGGAGACCAACGGGGCGGCACCGGTGAACCTGACCCGAAACCCGGCCCACGACGACCACCCGGCCTGGTCGGTGGACGGGACACAAATTGCCTTTGACACCGACCGGGATGGCAATGTCGAAGTGTACGTTATGAATGTTGACGGGTCAGGGCAGACCCGCGTCAGCAACCACATACGAGAAGACGCATACCCCGACTGGCAGCCATAGCCGCCAGGACTATCACATCACAGAGGTGAGGGGGCTGGAATCTGTTGGCTCAATCTCCCATAGCTGATACGCAGGGTCCCCGGTCTGTGGCGTGGCGCACAGCGCGAGACCTGGTGCTGTGCTACGGGTGCAATGCCACAGCCTACCAGATTTTGAATCCGGGCATGACCTTCTGGTTCCCCCCCGACGGGCAGGCGGTCGTCGGGTATGTGGCCAGTGCAGGGTTTCGGGTCGTGGCCGGGTCTCCCATCTGCCCCACCGAACGGCTGGCTTCCGTAGTGGCCGCGTTTGAGGCCGATGCACGCCGCAGCCGGCAGCGGGTGTGCTACTTCGGCGTGCAGGAGCGGCTGACGCGGGTGCTGGCCATGGATGGGCCGCTGGCCTGCCTGCGGCTCGGCGCACAGCCCGTGTGGTCGCCGCAGCACTGGCCCGCCGTTGTCTCGCGGAAATCCTCACTGCGGGCGCAGCTTGCACGGGCCCGCAACAAACGGGTGGTCGTAACGCGCTGGACGACCGAACTGGCATCCAGCCACCATCTGGCTCTGCTGGCGCGGTGTTTGCGCGAATGGCTCCAGACGCGGCACCTGCCCCCGATGCACTTTCTGGTCGAACCCGAGACGCTGGCATACCTGGACGGTCGGCGGGTCTATGTGGCGCAGCGGGAGGGGCAGCTTGTCGGGTTTCTGGTAGCCTCGCCGGTGCCCCTCCGCAATGGCTGGTTTGTGGAGCAGATGGTTCGGGGGGCACACGCGCCCAACGGGACAACGGACCTCCTGCTCGACACCGCAATCCGCGATATGGCTGCTTCTGGCGCGGCCTATGTGACGCTTGGCCTCTCGCCGCTGTCACGCCGCGCCAATCTTCCCCCCTACCCCCACCCTCCCTGGCTCGGCCTGGTATTGAGCTGGATACGGGCCTATGGACAGCGGTTCTACAACTTCGATGGGTTGGATGCCTTCAAAGCCCGATTCCTGCCCGAAACCTGGGAGCCGGTGTATGCGGTGATGCGGGGGCCGCGGGTGTCCTGGCGCATGCTCTACGCCATTGCGGGAGCCTTCAGCGGGACTTCGCCGCTCTGGTTCATCGGACAGGGGGTGGGGAAGGTGGTGCGGCAGCAGGTCCAGCGTATGGTCAGAGCATGAGGGTCAGAGCAGGGTAGTCAGAGCATGGTGCCCAAAGCATGGTGGTCAAAGCATGGTAGAATTGGATCCGCTGCCAGAGAGATGGCGATACCGGGAGAAAGCGGGGAACCGTGCGGCCTTCCTCGCCTTTCTGTCTCCTTTCTGAAGCAGGTGTTTCCTGCCGCACGTTCTGCGTCATCACGATTATGGATATGGACAAGAGCCTGAACCCGGTGGTCAGACCATCACCGATGACATTCGCATCAGACCACGTCCATCACCCGCATCGGCCATGGAAATGGATAGCTCATCTCGCGCTCCGCCTCAGTGACCAGGCCCTGGTCGTGCTTGGCTTTGCCGTTGCCTACTGGATGCGCTATCACGCAGCCTGGCCACCCTCGCTGCGTTCCATTGTGGCCGAGGTCCCATCTCAGAGCTACGTTCCGTTTCATGCCTTTCTTCCCGTTACCCTCCTGCTTATGACTATCCTGACCATCCTGTTTGAAACGCGGGGGTTGTATCGGTTGCCGCGGGGGTCCGGCCTGCTGACCTATGCGGATGTGATAGTGAGCAGCACCCTGACGGGCATTGCCATCATTATCGTGTTCGTGTTCCTCTATCGTCCCAACTACTACTCTCGCCTGATTTTTGCCTTTGCTGGCGTGACCATTGTCGTGCTGCTGCTGCTCTGGCGCGTGCTGCTGCTCGGGTCCCGTCGGTGGGGGTGGCAGCATGGCATCGGGTGTGAGCGGGTGCTGGTCGTGGGGGGCAACGGCTTGAGCCGACAGGTGATGGAAAGGATTACGGCCCGGCCCGAGATGGGCTACCACCTGGTAGGCTACCTGCACCACACCCCCCGCTTCCCTCCGGAGCGGACCCAATTTTCCTATCTGGGAACGATCCATCACCTGCGGCCCCTGGTCGAGTCGCACCGCATCCACCAGGTCATTCTTGCGCTTCCCTTCTGGGAGCACCACTATCTGCCGCAGCTCATCAACCTCTGCCGAACCCTGGGGGTCGAATTTCGCATTGTTCCTGATTTTTATGAAATCAGCTTTGACCGCGTGGATGTGCAGCATATCAGTGGGGTTCCCCTCATCGGCCTGAAGGAGCTTTCCATCAAGGGGTGGAACCTGGCCATCAAGCGGGGAGTAGACATCGGGTTGATCCTGCTCACGGCTCCGTTTACGCTGCTCCTGTCGCTGCTGATTGCCCTGGTCATTCGCCTGGATTCGCCTGGAACGGCACTCTTTCGCCAGACGCGCGTGGGCAAACATGGACAGCATTTCACCTGCTACAAGTTTCGCACGATGGTCCACGATGCCGAAAAGCGGAAGGCCGAACTGGAGCAACTCAATGAAGCGGACGGGCCGCTCTTCAAGATACGCAGCGACCCGCGGGTCACGCGCATCGGGCGCTTTTTGCGCCGCAGCAGCCTCGATGAACTGCCGCAGCTCTGGAATGTGCTGCGGGGGGAGATGAGCCTGGTGGGGCCGCGCCCGGCCATCCCCGCCGAGGTGGAGCAGTACCAACCCTGGCACCTGCGCCGCCTGGAGGTCACGCCGGGATTGACCGGGTTGTGGCAGGTCCTGGGGCGCAGCGATACCTCCTTTGAAGAGATGGTGCGCCTGGATATCTACTATGCGGAAAACTGGTCGGTCTGGATGGATATGCACATCCTGCTACGGACCATCCCGACGGTGGTGCTCGGTCGGGGTGCGTATTGACCTGAAAACAACTGAAAACAAGAGGATGAAATCTTTAGACCTGATGAGGAGCAAGGGGCGTTCCATGCCACTCTATATATTGATTACGGGAGGAGCCGGTTTCCTTGGCTCCCATCTTTGTGACCGGTTTCTGGCAGAAGGGCACACGGTCATTGCCATGGATAACCTGATTACCGGTAACACGGACAACATTGCCCACCTGGCCGGTCACGAACGGTTTACGTTCATCAAGTACGACGTCACGAACTACATGTTTATCGAGGAGCCACTGGATGCGGTGCTCCACTTTGCCTCGCCCGCGTCCCCCATTGACTATCTGGAGTTGCCCATCCAGACGCTCAAGGTGGGGGCCCTCGGCACCCACA
>DAOTUF010000295.1:0-2561 GCA_034437495.1 Chloroflexaceae bacterium
GGGGGAGAAGGGGGGGGGGGCCGTCGCTTCTGGCACAGAAATTGCAATCTTTTCTGGCGAGAATCCGAAGAACTGGAAGAGACGAAAGTCGTTGTACTGGTCGTGCTCAAGGAAGGAGTAAGAAACCATGGCTGATGTCCTGCGATATGCAACCGGCAGTTGGAGTGGCGATCTGAAGAGGGGAATGGGAGCCATTTCGACCTCCAGCGGTGTGATCGATCGTGCGCCTGTGACCTTCCCCTCACGGTTCGAAAACGGCGCGGGGAGCAACCCCGAAGAACTGATAGCGGCGGCCCACGCGTCCTGCTTTAGTATGGCGCTGGCCCACGAATTGAGCCAGGCGGGGAATATCCCCCAGAACATCACCACCAGGGCCACCATTGCCCTTCGGTCCGATGGAAACGGCTTCAAAATTACCAGGATACACCTGCAAACGGAAGGGGTCGTTCCAGGAATTGATGAGTCTGTGTTCTCGCAGACCGCCGAGGTCGCCAAAGAGAATTGCCCGGTATCGGTGCTGCTCAAACCCGGCCTCGAATCCCTGACGGTGGAGGCCAGGTTGAGCCGCGAAGCAGGCGTCTGACCACCAGAAACCCACCCGCAAGCGGCCTTGCCAGGATACCCAACCAGTGAACGAGGCACGAGGCATCGGCACCTGCTCAAGGGGCTTTTCCGATGAGCCACGGTGCCGATGCTGGCCGGCTTGCTCAGGCGTATCGAGAAAAAAACAGGGAGGTGAAAACTATGACCATGGTGACAGGTCTCTTTTTGAATCTTTCATCCGCAGAGAACGAAGTTCGTCAGTTGGTCGAGCAAGGGGTCCCCCTCAGCGACATCAGCATGGTCTACCGCGATACCATGAGGGAAGCCTCATTTGCTCGGGACGCGTCGAATAACCCGGCTCAGGATGAGTCAGGCTCTGCCCCTGACACCGGCAGCGAAACCGAAGAACGGGTTCCGCTTGATCTTTCGGGCCTCGTATTTCATTCCTGGATGCTTCCCGACGTTGGCCCCGCTATCATTGCTGGCGGGATGCTGTCCATTGCGCTCGGAGGACCCGCCAGCGGAAACCCCCGCGACTACCGCACGCTGCCATCGGAGGGGTTGGAATACACCCTCAATACCATGGGCTTTTCTGAGGGGTTGGCCCGCGCCAACACCGAAACGGTTCGCCGCGGGAAGGTGCTGGTGCTCGTGGGGGCCGACACGAAAGAAGCTAGCGACCGTATCCACACGCATCTGCGAGAGGCAGGGGCTTTTAATACGGGCACAACCGACCAGGAACACCATTGTGCCGTGCCGGAAGAAGAAGAGGAAGCCACCCTCCCCCGCGACTAATCTCCATCAACCTGATTGATGGGCGACCGCCGGTCCCGCAGACCTCCCCTGGCCTGCGGGACCGGCATAGCTTCCTCTCATTATCAATTCATTATCAATAGCGGAAGAGCGCCGCCAGCGGCCCCGGCCCGGGCACCGCTTCTGCTTCGACAGCATAGACGGTCCCCCCGTTCAGCAAGGTATAAGCCGCAGCCAGGTCTTGCAAATCCTCATCACCGGGCATGGACGTCTGGTGAACCTCGACGGCGTTGGCCTGGGGGTCAAACGTCCCCCACGTCTGGACACCAGGGGTGACAAACAACGTCTCGACCCGCCCATAGGCAGCCGCAGCAACCACCGTCCTGAGATCGGCAGAAGCCTGCGGACTTCCCACTGCCTGCTGCTGCTGATACCGTTCGAGCGCCTGGTGCTGCTCCTGCGTCAGGATGGGCTGCACAATCTCCCACGCCTGCGCGTGCAGGTCTTCGGGTCTCGCCTGGTCAGGGTTGCCCCGCACCTCCTCTTCCACCAGGCAGCAGGAGGAATTTCGCTCCCGGTAGACCGACAGAACGTGCTCAACCCCCGCCAGTACCACGGGGGACCGCTCATCTTTGAGCACCTCCCGCACGCCCCGGTCAACCTCGGTAAAGTAGCGGAGCAGGTGGGTCTGCTGCTGCTCTTTGATACCCCCTTGCCCGTGGTAGATAGGAGCCTGCGGCGAGCCTTGACGGGTCGATTCGCCCGTATGAAACTGCGTCTGCTTCTGGGGGACATCATACGCCAGCACTTCGTCCAGACTCTTCGGCATCTCCGGCGGAAGGTCTACCTCGTCCACCTGGTAGCGCGTCCCTCGCAGCAGCCGGACCTGCTGCTGGCTGAGCGCCAGGATATAGAACGTATCGTTGCCCACGAAGGTGGGAAGGAGGGGTTTCAGATGGAACCGGTCCGTCACCACCAGGAGCGGGTCAAACGAGAGCGGCAGGCGGTAGGTGAAGAACCGGTCGCGAGCGCGGAAGAGCGCCAGACCATCGCTCTGATATTGCCAGAAGATGCCTTCGTCCAGCAAGCTCTGGATGGGTTGGAGGAGGTCCCGTCGCTCCGACGCCTGCACCCCCAGGCTCTCCAACTGTTCTTCAGCTTCCTGAAGCAAATTCTTCACATAGAGCGCATTCTTGCGGGTTTCCTTTCCGGCCCGCTCCATGGGCGCAAACATCGAAAGGCATGGCCCTACGGATGGTTCTACT
>DAOTUF010000296.1:0-3208 GCA_034437495.1 Chloroflexaceae bacterium
GGGAACGCTACGCTGCCAGCGCCGAACGCAACCTGCGGTTGTTCTATATCGAGCAACTGTGGGATAATACGATGGAAGCGTTTCGAGACGACCCGCACGGGCCTGCTTTTGTGCCCAACAAAGCCGCCACCGCCTGCGAAACGATGTTTCTGCTGGCAGAAGCCACCGGCCAGGATATCTGGGTCGAGCACTACGCCCTGCCGACCATTCGGCGTATTCTGTCATACCAGGTGCAGGGAGGCGAATTCGACGGGGCCATTGCCCAGAACAGCCTGGGCCCGCACCGGGTCGAAAAGTATTTCCCGGTCTACAATGCTCGCTGCGTACCGGCGTTCCTGCGCGGCTACCACTGGACGAACCAGGAACACTATGCCGATGCCGCCCTGCGGGTCATGGGGTTTTTGCGGCGCTGGATGTTCCCCGACGGCTCGTTTCCGGCGGTCATCTACCCCAACCGGAAGGTCAATCGCTACCCGCTGTGGGTGGCCCCCCTGGGCGATATCCTGCACGCTGCAAACGGGTGTCTCTCCTACGGCTTCAAGGAAGACTTCAGCGAGACGGTGCAGTGGGTGTTGGCGGGGCAGGATGAAACGGGCGGTATCCAGACCGCCAGGGGATTCGGGGCGCAGGCGGGTGGGACCCCCGGCCCCCTCCCCGATGTGCGTGATGTGCTCCATGTGGCTGGCTGGTGCGACAAGGTGTTCCGCTTCCTTTCCGCCCACACCAGCAGGGGGACGCTGCCCGTTGCAACCAGCAACCCCTTTGAGCAGCCCTGCACGTTTCGCGGCAAGCCCATGCTTCTGACCGAGACCCCGACTGTCCTGGAGGTAACATCCGAGGTGACATCACGGCAGGAGCCACGCTATCGGTGGCAGAAGGGCGAACCATGGGTCGAACTGGCCACACCGGAGTTCTGGTTACGATGAAACCACGCATCAAACTGTTGTGCTCCACCCACCAGGCGGCAAACCGCCACGCCCCCTGGTGGCTGCTGCTTGGTATGGTGGCAGTGGTGGCCTGGAACTGGCGGCTCTGGAAACGCGACCAGGCGCAGGCCAGCAGGGACCGTGGACGGTTTCCCCCGCTCCCGAAGCTCACCCGCACCCCGAAAGTGAGCGTGCTGGTGGCCGCCTGGAACGAGCAACACCGCATCGAAGACCACCTTCGTTCCTTCCTGCGCCTCTCCTATCCCAATATCGAACTGGTGCTCTGTGCCGGGGGGGAAGATAGCACCCTGGATATCGCCCGCCGCTATGCATGTGAGCGTATGGTCGTGCTTGAGCAGCAGCCGGGCGAGGGCAAGCAGCGGTCGTTGGCCCGCTGCCTGACCCACGCATCCGGCGAGATAATCTACCTGACCGATGCGGATGGCATCTACACAGACGAAGCATTGGTGCGGTTGCTCACGCCGCTCATTGAGGAGGGGGAGCAGGTGGTGACTGGGGGCATACGCCCGCTGGACGAACAACTGGACAAGGTGCTGCCGCGCTACTTCTGGGCCTCCGACACGGTGGCGAGCTTCCGAAGCCCTCCCTATGGCAAAGGGGTGCGCGGGGCGAACACGGCGCTCACCCGCCAGGCGCTTGACCAGAGCGGCGGTCTCGACTTTGACGCGCCCACTGGCACCGACTATCAGCTTGCGCTACGGCTCCTTGCCTGCGGCTTCGCCATTCGTCAGGTACCGACCAGCGTGGTACCTGTGGAATATGAAGAGACGCTGAGGGGCCACCGCCGCCGCCAATCACGCTGGCTCCGCAACCTGCTTATCTATGGGTATCGCCGCGGGGCCAGGGATGATGTGCTGGTCACGCTGAGAACGGTGGGGGTGGGAACGACGATGGTGCTGCTGCCACTGACAGCCGTGGTGGGGGGGCGGAGCGTGCTGGTACCCTGGCTGCTGCTTGTTGGACACGCCGCCGCTGCCAAGCTGCGCTATGTATTCTTCACGGCGCAGCTCTACCAGCAGCCGGTGCCGTGGCGGTTGCTCCTTAGTATCGTGCCGCTCACCCTGATAGACTTCGGGATATGGGCTTCAACCCTGTTTGATCTTTTGAAAGCTTCGAGGCGATATCAATGGTAGTCACTCTGGTTGCCCGCACGGACACTCGTATCACCGGCCTGGCCCGATATGCCTATGGCTTGTATACTACCTTCCAGGCATCGGGGCAGGCGGTGCGGCTCGTTGCGCCCGCGTCGCCACCGCTGCCACGGCAGGTGCTCGCGCTGCTCAAGGCGAAGGGCGTTGACCTGCATACGTTCTTCCAGAACTACCCGCTGTGGCTCGGGGCAGCAGGTTCCTCCGACCCGGAGGTCCTGCACCTCACCAGCCAGAATCTTGCATCGCTGCTCTGCCTGCGGCGTCCTGGGGTCCCCACCGTGGTCACGGTTCACGACCTGTATGGTCTGCTCAACCATCGGAAGCAGGGACGAATCGTCAGGGGGGCGGCGTGGGCCGACTACCTGGCAATCGCCGGGGTCAGAAAGGCCGATGAGCTTATCGCAAGTTCGGCTTTTACCAAGCAGACCATCATAGACCTGCTCAACTATCCTGCCGAACGCATTCAGGTGATACATATCGCGGTTGACCGCACCTATTTCAAGCCGCAGGCCGTGCCTGCCGACTTTCGCGCCCGGCACGGCCTGCCCGAAGGTGCGCTCGTGGTCCTTTTCGTTGGTTCAGAAGACCCGCGCAAGAATCTTGAAACGCTCCTGCGGGCATTCCACCTGGTTGTTCCGCGGGTGCCGCGGGCCGTGCTGGTGAAGGCCGGAGCCGTGCATTTTCACCAGGAGGCGGAGCGGCTCCGCACCCTGGCCCACGACCTGGGACTTGCCGGGCGGGTTCACTTCCTCGGTCGGGTGGCCGAGGAGGATTTGCCGCTGCTCTACAACACCGCCGACCTGGTGGTGATGCCTTCGTTGTTCGAGGGGTTCGGGCTGCCGGTGCTGGAAGCCATGACGTGTGGACGACCGGTGGTAGCCGCCAACACGAGCAGCCTGCCGGAGATAGTGGGAGCGGGAGGGGTGTTGTTTGACCCGTTGCGTGTGGAGGCGCTGGCGCTGGCCCTGGTGCGGCTGCTGGAGCACCCCGAAGAGCGGCAGCGGCTTGCAGCGGCAGCGCTGGTGCAGGCCCGTTCCTTCTCACCGGAGCGGCAGGCCGAACAGACGCGGGAGGTCTATCGCCGGGCGTGTCAACGGAGCTAGAGCTAGG
>DAOTUF010000297.1:0-5497 GCA_034437495.1 Chloroflexaceae bacterium
GCAACCCGAAACTGAAGCCCTGGAACAACGCATCGAGGAGCGTACCGCCACCCTCCAGCAGGCCATGGTTCAACTGAAGCACGAACTGGAACGACGGGAAGCCGTAGAATGGGCCCTGCGCGAGAACGAAGAACGGCACCGCATCATCTCCGAACTCATCTCCGACTATGTCTATGCCGGGTGCCGTACGCTTGATGGCCGCCTGGTGCTCGAATGGGTCAGCGGGGCGTTTGAGCGCATCACCGGGTATACGATGGAGGAAGTCAATGCCCTGGGAAGCTGGACGACCCTGCTCTGCCCGGACGACTTGCCCCGCATTGCCATGGTCGCTCAGGCCATCCAGGAAAAGCGCTCCTGTGTCGTGGAATATCGGGTCAATACCCGGCACTGCGGCATTCGCTGGCTCCGCGACTACATCCGACCAGTGCCCTCCATCAGCCACCAGTGCCACTACCGCATCATCGGCGCGGTTCAGGATATCACCGAAGCAAAGCAGACTGAAGAAGCCCTGCGCAAAGCGCGGGACGCTGCCGAAACCGCGGCCCGGCTCAAGTCCGAATTTCTGGCGAACATGAGCCACGAAATCCGCACCCCCCTCAACGCCATCATCGGGATGACGACGCTCCTCTTCAACACCTCCCTGACCGACCGTCAGCGAGAGTTTGTCGAGACCATCCGGACGGGGGGGAACGCGCTGCTGGTGATTATCAACAACATTCTCGACTATTCGAAGATAGAAGCGGGCAAGCTCGAACTGGACCGCCAACCCCTCAACCTGCGGGCCTGTCTCGAAGAATCGCTTGACCTGATTGCTGCCGGTGCCGCAGAAAAGGGCCTGGACCTTACCTTGATGATTGCCCCCCATATCCCCCCGATCATTATGGGCGATGCAACGCGGCTGCGCCAGATTCTCGTCAATTTGCTCAGCAATGCCGTGAAATTCACCGACCAGGGGGAGATTGTGGTGCTGGTGGAGAGCCGCACGGTCCCGCCGGCGAGTCCCTCCGACCTTCCGCGGGTCGAAGTCCATATCGCCGTTCAGGATACGGGCATAGGCATTCCTGAAGAGCAATTGCTCCGCCTCTTCCAGCCCTTCACCCAGGTGGATGCTTCGACCACGCGAAAGCACGGCGGCACAGGTCTGGGATTGGCCATCAGCAAGCAGCTTGCCGAAATGATGGGCGGCGCGATGTGGGTAACGAGCAAGGTCAGCCAGGGGTCAACCTTCCACGTCACCCTGACCACTGAGGCCGTCCCCGAAGGTCAGGCCACTGCCGATTGCCACTATCTGCGGCGCAACCAGCCGCACCTTGCGAGCAAGCGGGTGCTCCTGGTGAATGACAACCCCAATATGTGTCTGGTGCTCAGCCAGCAGTTGTGTGCCTGGGGGATGCACTGCTGGATTGCAGCGTCGGGGCAGGAAGCGGTAGCCCTGTTTGAGCAGCAGCAGGACTATGATCTGGTTTTGCTGGATCTGCACGGGCCCGCCGAGCCAGCCGAACTGGAGGGGTTGGCCCTGGCGCGAGCTATCCGCACCTACCCGACGGGACAGCAGGTGCCGCTGGTGCTGCTGACGGTCGTGGGGCTGTGGGACGAATCCCTGGCCGTGGACGATGTGGGGGTTGCCGCAGTGCTGACGATGCCGGTGAAGACGGTTCACCTCTACGAAGCGCTGATGACTATCTTCCTGCCCTCCTCGACCCCCGTGGAACCATCCGAAGCGCAGCTCCAGATGAGTGCTCGTATGGGCGAGCACTGCCCACTGAATATCTTGCTGGTCGAGGATAACATGGTCAATCAGAAGGTCGCCGCTTACCTCCTGGAACACATGGGGTATCGGGCAGACCTGGCGACCACCGGTCTGGAAGCGGTGGAGGCGGTGGAACGCCGGAGCTACGACGTGGTGCTCATGGATGTGCAGATGCCCGAAATGGACGGGATCGAGGCGACCCGGTGCATCCGCGCCAACCTTGCAAGCCATCGGCAGCCGTGGATTATCGCGATGACGGCCCACGCCATGCGGGGCGACCGCGAATGGTGCCTTGCCGCGGGGATGAATGACTACATCAGCAAGCCTGTGCAGGTCAAGGAGCTAGGCGGGGCGCTGCTACGGGCGGCGCAGTCGCGCTTGCCGGTCACGAGCGATGGCGATAGCGATACCAGAACCGAACCCGATGGTCCTTGATCTGGGATCTGGGATCTGGGATCGGGATCGGGATCTGGTATGACAGGAACCGCGCAATCTGGTATACTGCCGCTACCTGGCATCTGCCAGTTCTGCCTTTATGAGCCTTTTTGAGTGTCGGAGTTATCGTGTATGGCCCTACAGGAAGACCTGGTACATGTGGAACACCAGGCGCAAGCTGAACTGGAAGCCGTGGCCACCCTGGAGTCCCTGGCGCAGTGGAAGAGCACCTACCTGGGGAAGAACGGGGCGGTCACGCGGCTGAGTCGGGGGTTGGGGAGCCTCTCCCCGGAGGAGCGGCCCGAAGTCGGGCGGCGCGTGAATGCGCTGCGGGGTACGCTCGAAACGGCCTTTGCCGCGGTGGAAGGACGCATCAAGGCCGCAGCGCGGGCAGAAGCCCTGAACACCGAGCGGGTGGATATTACCCTCCCGGGCCGGGCACCCGCCGTCGGGCGGATGCACCTGACCAACCAGGTGTTCCAGAAGGTCTCTGCCATCTTTGCCGAAATGGGGTTCCAGATATGGGAGAGCCGAGAAGTCGAACTGGACGACTACAACTTCGGCTTGCTCAACTTCCCGCCGGAGCACCCGGCCCGCGATATGCAGGATACGTTCTATGTGGAGATGCCCGAACACGCGCCCAGGGTGCTGCTCCGTACCCACACCTCACCGGGGCAGATCCACGCGATGCGCTCGTATGCCCCCAGACCGCTGCGGATGCTCCTGCCGGGCAAGTGCTACCGCAACGAGCAGATTACGGCGCGGAGCGAGGTAATGTTCCATCAATTCGAGTTCCTGGCGGTCGGACGGACCATCACGATGGGCGACCTGAAAGGCACCCTCAGCACCTTCGCGGAGCGCATGTTTGGCAAGGGGACGAAGGTGCGGCTGCGGGCAAGCTTCTTCCCCTTCACCGAACCAAGCGCCGAGATGGACGTGACCTGCTACCTGTGCAGCGGGCAGGGGTGTCGCATCTGCAAACATACGGGCTGGCTGGAGATTGGTGGCTGCGGGATGGTCCACCCGAATGTGCTGCGCAATGGCGGCTACGACCCGGAGGAGTTCAGCGGGTTCGCGGGCGGGTTCGGGCCGGAGCGTATTTCTATGTCGAAGTACAGCATTGATGACATTCGCTGGTTCCACAGCGGCGACCTGCGCTTCATCGGGCAGTTCGGGTAGGGGGAGGGGCCGGTTTGCGTTCCTGCTCTTGCTGCTGGCCTATCTCTTCCTGGCCTCCCTCTTCAATGCAACCGTCCCCCTGGGCGAGGGGCCGGACGAACCAGGCCACCTGAACTACGTGCTCTTCCTGGCTCGTGAGGGGCGGTTGCCCATCCAGCGCGAGCCACAGGAGCAGAGCGACGTACCGGGGGAGGGACACCAACCCCCGCTGGCCTATGGGTTGGCGCTCCCGGCGGTGCTCTGGCTCCCCCCCGACGAACGCCACATCGAGCAGAGCGCCAACCCGGACTTCCGGTGGCATGGGGGGAGCGAGCCGGCGGCGTTTGTGCGGGCCAGCCGCGAATACTGGCCGTGGCGGGGGGAGGTGCTGGCGTGGCACCTGGCGCGAGGGGTTTCGACTCTGCTCGGCGCGGTGACGGTCTTGTGCGTCTGGGGAGCGGCCCGGACGCTGGCGAAGCAGGGGTCGCATGAAGTCCCCCCGGACCTGCCCCTGCTGGCGGCGGCCCTGGTCGCCTTCAACCCTCAGTTCCTCTTCACCTCGGCGCTCGTGACGAATGACGCGCTGCTGGCGACCCTGAGCGCTCTGCTGCTCTGGCTCTGCCTGCTCGGGGGGCCATATGCGCCTGCTGCTCCTTCGTCGCCGGTCCCTGGGAGCGCTCTTCGTCCCCTGCTGCTGCACGCGGCAGCCACCGGGTCTGTGCTCGGGCTGGCGCTGCTCACCAAGCAAAGCGGACTGCTGCTCATTCCCCTGGCGCTGTGGGGAAGCTGGCAGACAGGGAGAGGCAGGGTCCGGTGGGCGCTGCTCCACGGCCTGTGCTGGATGGGTGCTGCGCTGCTCGTGGCCGGCTGGTGGTATGGGCGCAACTGGCACCGGTATGGCGACCCTCTGGGTGTGGCGCTGTTTCGGGCGGCGTTCACCACGCAGCCCTTCGAGTGGAGCAACCCCGCGGCGTGGGGGGGAGCGCTGCGCCAGTTGCACGCTTCCTTCTGGGCCACCTTCGGCTGGCTGAGCGTGCGTCCCCCCGCCTGGAGCCTGGCGCTCTATGCCCTCCTGGAAGCTCTGGCGCTGGTGGGGCTGCTGCGCCTGGCTCGTCGCCTTCGCGCCTCGGGTGGGACGAAGAGTTTCACCCCGCTCATCCCGCTCATCCTGCTGCCGCTCCTGGCCTTTGCGTGGGTCGTGAGCTTCGCATTCACCGCGGGGTTGGTTGCCTGGCAGGGGCGGCTGCTCTTCCCGTCCCTGGCTGCCCTTGCCATCCTCCTGGCGTGGGGGCTGAGCGTGGTGCTCCCCCGCCGGGTCTGGCGGGGGGTGCTCCCTGCCGCGCTCTGCTCGCTGGCGCTGGCCTTCCCTTTCGCCACCATTGCGCCCGCCTATGTCTGGCATACGCTCCCCCCGGAGCAGGCGCAGGCCCGGATAGCCATACCAACCTGTGCCCGCTATGCGCAGGCGTGGGAACAGGGTATCGAACTGCGCGGAGGGCGGATGCATACCCGGGACGGGCCCGTGGAGCCGGGCGGAACGGTGCGGGCCGGGCAGACGCTCACCGTTACCTTCACCTGGCATGCCCTGGAACGGGTTCCCCATGACCTGGTGGTGTTCGTTCACCTGGTCCGGGATGCTGGAGTTGGAACCGATGGCGAGCGTGATGGGAGCGAGCCGATTGGAGCCGAGCACAATGGTCGCCCCCACCGCGGCCAGTTCCCCACCCCCCTCTGGACCCCGGGTGACTGGGTTGAGGATGCGCACCCCCTCGCCCTCCCCGCCGACCTGACCCCCGGGCGCTACGTCGTGCGGGTGGGGCTGTGGCACTGGCCCCACCGTGGGAAGCGGCAGCCTGTCTGGAACTGCGACGGCTCCGCTCTGGGAAGCTACCACGAGGTGGGAGCTATCACGCTCTCGGCAGACCCGCCTTGAACCAGAAACCCTGAACCGGAAACCATGAAACGAACCTGTTTCCCTGCTGGTGCTTGACATAGACGGAGTGCATGAGTTACAATGGAGTTACACAGTTGTAAGGAGCTATAGCTAGATAGGCAAAAGATACCCAGAAGTGAGCAGGAGTGCTCGTTAGGCACACGAGAGAAAGGAGCGAGATGCGGAAACGGTATTTCCCAGAGGCACCAGCGGGCGAAAGC
>DAOTUF010000298.1:0-7213 GCA_034437495.1 Chloroflexaceae bacterium
GCGGATACGCACCTCTTCGATGACCTCGCCGGCCAGGTGAAAATGGAAACATCCCGCCTCTATCACCCCCGCGTGGATCGGTCCTACCGGCATCGCCAGCATCCCTTCGGGCATCTCAATGGCGGAAGCGGAATGGGTGGGGGGGCTATAGGCTCTGGCGCGTTCTTCCAGCTTGTCGCGGGTGCGCCCCTGACGCAGCGGGTAGTATTCAGGAGGGTAGGGCGTGTGGAGCAGCGAGCCGCTGTGGACCTCGCCGGTGTGCGGCGACAGGCCAAAGGTGTCGTAGAGGCGGTGTTCGAGCGGCTCGACCGACGGGAAAGAGGCACGGATGGACGGATACTTCGTGGGATGAAGCGGGTCGTTCAGAGGGTATTCGAGCGTCACCAGGAAGCCATCTGGCGCGGAGAAGAGGTAGTACAGCTTGAAGATGTGGTCTTCCAACAGCCGCTCGTCATTGGCGACCACCGTGCAGAAATAGTAGTCGTGCTGACTTGCCCACTGGCTCAGGCGCAGCAAATCTTCGCCACTTTCGATGACAAAGTGTTGTTCGCGCCCATCGCGGCGGGGCAGCTCAATGACCTCGCCCTGACACACCTCTCGAATACCCGCGTGGATGTCTGCCATAGCAACTCCGGTTCAGGAAGGCTTGTGAGAAAGAGCCGAATGCGCCGTTTCTTCAGGTATTCATGGCCCTACGGCGCATCCATCAAAATCCTGACGCTCTCATCAATCAAGCCCGACAGCGGCGGCACAACGCCAATCCCCGACAGCACCACCAGCGTGAAGAGCAAAACCAGCGGGAACAGCTCCATCGGCGTCTCACGAAAGCGCTGTTCGTCGGGCATACGGTGGAGCACCAGCCGCGAGAGGTGCCGCACCAACCCGTAGAAAATCAGCGTAGTTGAGAGCAGAAACAGCACCGCCGCAACCATCGTGACCGGCTCCCACGGGCGGCTGAACGTACCCCACAAAATGATAAACTCGCTCAGAAAGATGTTGAACGGTGGCGTGCCCACCAGCGCCAGCCCGCCGAGCGAGAGGATCAGCCCCGTGGCTGGCATACTGCGCAGCACGCCGGTCACGCGGTCCTGGTCAAGCTCGCGGCCCTGAGCCTGCGCGTGCTGCTCATAGCGCTGCAAAATATTGCCGAATGACAGGAACATCAGCGATTTGGTGATGGCGTGGTTGAGCGTGTGCAGCAGCGCCCCGGCCAGCGCCACCGTTCCGCCAATCCCGATGCCAAAGGTGATAATGCCCATATGCTCCAGGCTGTGGTAGGCCAGCACGCGCTTGAACCGGTTTTCCTTCAGGATGAACGGGGTGGCGACCAGCAGCGACAGCAACCCCGTGCCGAGCAAGATGGTAGACGTAAAGTGGCCGCCATCGTCAAGCACCGTGTTGGTGATGGTATAGAACCGCAGGATGGCATAGAGCGCCGACTTGAGCAGCACCCCCGAAAGCAGCGCACTGATGGGGGCAGGCGCTTCGCCGTGACCATCGGGCAGCCAGGTATGCATGGGTGCAAGCCCCGCCTTGGTGCCATACCCGACCAGCACCAGCAGGAACGAAAGTTTCACCAGGTTGGCCGACGCGTCGAAGGCGTCAATCCGCGCCAGCACCATCAGGAACGTCCAGTTCATCATGCTGTCCAGCGGTTGCCCGCTGGCGTCGAGCGGCAGCAGGGAGCCATCCACATCGTGCGAGGCATTGGCCAGGAACATCGTGCCGAGCAGCGCCAGCACAATACCCGTGGACGTGATAATCAGATATTTCCAGGCGGCTTCCCAGGCATTCCGCGTATTCTGATAGGCCACCAGCAGCGCCGAAACCAGCGTGGTTGCTTCGATGGCAATCCACAGCCCGATGAGGTTATCCACCATCGGCACCAGCAGCATGGTGCCGTGGAACAGATTGATGGAAGCATGAAAAAACACCGGGTGGTGCAGCATCCCCCGGCTGCCAGACCCATCGCGCACATAGTGACACGCATTCCAGGCCACCACAAAGGCAATGATATTGACCAGCAGAATGAAATAGATACTCAATACGTCGATATGGAAGTCCACCCGGGCGACCACGATGTCCCACGAAAAGAACAGCGCCGGCTGCCCGTGCAGGTTGCCAGCCAGAACCAGCGACAACAGCAGCTCCAGCAGCGAGGCCACCACCGTGGCATACCCCATCCGCCGTCCGGGACCCGCGCCGGGCAGCGACGGCCACATCCACAACACCCCCAACCCGACGATGCCGAGGACAAAGGGTATCAGCAGTACGATGACCGCCAGCGCGGTCAGGGTGGAGTTGTTCACCGGTTCTATCCCTTCAAACTTGACCGGTCGGCAATCTCCGACAGGTCGATGGTCCGGGTCACTCGCCGCACCTGCGGCAGCAAAAACACCAGGATGAAAATCGTAATGAGCGTGTAGAAGTAGAGACTGAGCACAAAAAAGCCCGCCGGCACCGGGATAGCAACAATCTTGACCACCGCCAGGTAGAGACCCTGGTCCATCGTGAGCAACCCGATAACCTGCGAGATGATATCCTGCTTGATCACCATGTTGTAGAGGCCGATGAGGTGCAGCGCCAGGAAGACCATCATCCCGATGCGTTCCTGCTCGATGAAGGCCGCGGTCTGGCCCGCCGTGGTCAGCCCGCTGGCGAACACCTGGAAGGCGATGAGGAACGCCAGCAGCACCAGCGCCAGAAACCAGATGGAATGGGTCTGGGCACTCCGCGCTGCCTTATATTTCAGCCACACCCGGCGGGCGTCCACGTCTGGCTTGTGGCCGGCCACCGCCGACACGGTAGCGCGTATCAACAACCACTCGATGGACACGGCCAGCATGACGGGCAAAATGAAAATGAAGAAAATCAAGACCGACACATTGACGCCCGCCGGTGCTCGTATCATCGCGGTGGCAACGGTGACGATGGCCAGCAAGCAGGACTGGAGGCGATAGGTGGTGATGATGTTCTGGATAGAGTCGCTGGTCGTGACGATAAAGGCCGTGATGATCAACCCGACCTCCAGCGGTATGAGCAGTGATTGGAGCAGACTGACCATACGTATCCCCGGTATCACCCTTCGAGCGTGTAAATCGTGTAGATGATGGCCACCAGGCTCAGCAGCATCGCCGTGAAGCCCGGCGCAACCACCTCTCGCAGGCGCAGCTTGGGTTGCCCAAGCTCCCACAGCGCGAGCAGCAGCACCAGCAGCGCCATCTTGCCCCCATAGGCGGGCACGCTCCCCACCACCACCGGGATAGCGCCGGCTTCCAGGAGCGATGGAAAGGGCAGGAACAGGTTGCCAAGCAGCGTGAGCAGGAACGTCAGCTTGATCATCTCTGCCCACTCAACCAGGGCCAGGTCGCGCCCGGCATATTCCAGCAGGATAGCCTTCTGCGCCATCGTCAACTCCAGGTGTGTGGAGGGGTTGTCAATCGGTATCCGCTCGCTCTCGAAGAGCACCAGCAGCGCCAGCGAGAGCGTCAGCAGCAGCAGCTCCGGGCGGGTGAAGAAGGCCCCCAACCCCAGACGCCAGTGGGCTTCAAACACCTGTCGCACGTCTATCGTGTTCCAGTGGATCATCAGCCCGACGACAACCAGGACCAGGCCGATTTCGGTGAGAAAGTAGAGGAACATTTCGCGGCTGCTGCCCAGACCCCCGAAGGGCGTGCCCGTATCCAACCCCGCCAGGCTCAGGCTGAACCGGGCCAGGCCAAGCACGTAGATGACCAGCACAAAATCGCCGCTGATGAGCGTGGCGGGGTGGATGACGGGCACCATAAAGACCAGCAGGCTGTAGGCCACAAACAGCACGGAGGGGGTCGAGGCGAACACCCACGAGGTAGCATTCGAACGCACCGCCGGCTTGCGCAGCAGCTTGAAGAGGTCGCGGTAGGGTTGCAGCACCCCGGCCCCCTGCCGCAGTTGCAACCGTGCCTTGACGGTGCGCAAGGAGCCTACCACACCCGGCGCGGCCAGGATAAGCAAGAGTCCCTGGGCAAGCCCGATGGCCCCGGAAAGCAGTATCTCCGTCAGGTTCACGCTGGCCCCCCCCGCAGCAC
This sequence comes from Chloroflexaceae bacterium, assembly GCA_034437495.1. Lineage (GTDB taxonomy): Bacteria > Chloroflexota > Chloroflexia > Chloroflexales > Chloroflexaceae > JAAUSY01. The sequence continues at coordinate 4,068 of DAOTUF010000298.1, forward strand.
GAGGAAGAGCACCAGCGCCACAATGTTGGCAATCAGGATATACCAGAGATACTGGCGGATATCGCCATTCTGCGCCCACATGCCAGTCCAGCGGGCAAACCGCAATACCCCATCGGTCGCGGAGTTTGCAAGGCGGCGGAAATATTCAACCACCACCTGGGGATAGTCCTTGCTCCGGGCAAGCACCATGCGCGAGGGCAGATGCTCCGGTGTGGCCTGTTCGTCCTGTCGAAACGGGTCGGCGCTGATGCCGCGGATGAGGAACGACAGCGCCGCACCCGTATACTGGGTCCCGTCTGCGGTGTAGGGCGTGCCGCAGTTCCAGGGGTCGGGGCGCAGCGTGGGACGGTAGCGGCTCACATAGCCCACCAGCACCAGCAGCGCCAGCGTCAGCGCCAGCGCCGTCATCAGCGGGTGGGCCACCACGAGCGCGATGCTGGATACGGGCGTTTCCAGGTACAGGCCAAAGATTGAAGGCGGCGGCGGGGCAATCGTATAGCCCGGTGTTTCTGCGACTATCGAAACCAGCAACCGCGCCACGAACGCTGGCAGCAGGCCAAGCGCCAGGCACAGCCCGGCCATCAACCCCATCATTGCCCGCATCGGCCAGGGGGCATCGTGCTGGCTCCACTGCTCCTGGTTTCGCGTTTCGGCGCTGGTGCGCGGAGACCCGAGCAGGCTCATACCGGCGATTTTGACGAAGCAGAAGGCCGTGAGCGCGAAGGCCGCCACCAGCAGGATCAGGCTGAAGATAATGATAATGGTTTCAATGCGCAGGGCCGCTCCTTTCAGCGCACCAAGCGCCACGAGCGCCGATTGTAGCGTCAGCCACTCGCTGACGTAGCCATTGAAGGGGGGAAAGCCAGCGATGGCAGCGGAGCCAACCAGAAAGGCCGCTGAGGTCCAGGGATAGAGCCGCAGCAACCCGCCCAACCGCTCGAAGTCAACCACCTGCCTGGTGAGGTGGTCTATCGCGCCGGTGCAGAGGTAGAGCAACCCCTTGAAAGCGGCGTGGTTGATGAGGTGGTAGAGACTGGCGACCAGCGCCAGGGCCGCAATGGTCTGCGCCAGTGACGGGTCAATACCGGGCTGCGGGGCCGCAAAGATGAGCGCCACCCCGATGCCAGCGACGATGATGCCGATGTTTTCGATGCTGTGATAGGCCAGCGCGGTCTTCAGGTCGTGGCTGGCGATGGCATACCACACATTCACCAGCGCCGTATAGACCGCCACCAGCAGCACCACATAGCCCCACCACGCCTGGGGCGGCAAAAATTCGAAGAAGAAGCGCATCATCAGATAGACCGCGACTTTGATGGCGATGCCAAGCGACAGCGCGTGGGTCGGCGTGGGCGACGAGGGATGTACGAGCGGTACCCACACGTGCGCGGGGGTGAGGCCGGCCCGGATGCCCAACCCCCCCAGAGCCAGCAGAAAGACCACGTTCGCCAGTATGGGAGGAAGCTGCGGTGCGCCCACGCGCAGCATATCCAGGCTCAGGCTGCGGGCCGGGATTGCCAGCAGCAGCAGCGCCACCAGGAGCAGCGCCGTGCTGGTGTGGCTCACGATAAGGTAGACCTGCGGCGCGATGCGGGCGCTGGTCTCTTTCTCCGGGTCGGGGGGACCCTCATCCAGATAGAGCGCGTGCTTGTAGAGCACCAGATAGCCGAATGCCAGCGTCATCAATTCTAGCATTGCCAGCAGCGAAAACACATCGTTGACGACGACGGTCATCATCGTGGCCCAGACGAACAGGTTGAACGCCGAGACTACCCGGTGGCGCTGTGGCCAGTAGTGCGGCGCTTCGAGCGCGGCAAACGAGTAGATGGCCACCACTGCGGAAAACGCGGCGATGAGCAGGACGAACAGGCTCGACAGCGCATCAATGCGCACCTCCCATTGCAGCGGGGGCAGGGCTTCCAGCCACGAACTGTACCACACCACCGCCGTATGGGGGGGCCGGCCCGTCAGCAACCAGCCAGCGGCCCACCCCGCGCTTGCCAGGCTGCCCACCAGAGCCAGCCCCAACCCTGCGCGGGACGACCAGCCGCGGGTGCGCCAGATGAGCGGCACCACCACGCCAACCCCGAACAACAGCGTGATGACCTGGACGGCCCGATGCGGCGCGAGCAGGTCGGTCAGGTCGGTCATAATCATGATGCGGTCCACTGCTGCACCTCGTCTCCCACGCCCGCCAGGGCCCGCGCCACAAAGCCGGCATCTTCGGCCATCACCTGCTGAAGCCAGCGCTGCACCAATGGGATGCTGAGGGTGTAGTGCTTGCGCTTGAGCGGGCTTACCACGTCGGCTATCTTCTCCAGCCAGTCTATCCGGTCATCGAACACGCGGTTGAACGCGCTGCGGTCTACCGTCAGCCCGTGCTGCTGCAATTCCGCTTCGATGGTGTGGGAAATCTCGCTGCGGCTCATGGGCGCGGGGCTGTGGCGGTCGAGGGTCCACAGAATCAGGCGGCCCATCCAACTGGCTTCGTTCCAGATGAAGCCGAGAAAGTGGGCGGTTGCGTGGTAGTCATTGATCATATCGTTGATGACCTCCCAGACCACGGTGGCCTCCACACGGTCGAGGTTCTGCTGGTTCAGGTGGTCTATCAACCGCGCACAGAGCATCTGGATAAGGTAGGGACGCTGGCCGGCCTGCTCCAGCACGGTCGCCACCGCTTCGACCTCCCACTCCAGGCCGATTTTCTGGCTTGGGACGGTGATAAGCTGCGTCGCGGCTTCCCAATCCATCTTGCTCATCTCCATCGGCTCCAGCAGGTTGAACCAGGGCGACCCGTAGGCGCTGTACCCCCGCACAATCATCGTGCTGGTGGTTATCCAGCTGATGCGCTTCTCCTCCTGGATGATGTGGCGCAGGTTGCGGGCAACGGCTTCGTATTCGTCGCGGAACACCTCGTCAAGCTCGTCAATGAGGATGAGCAGGCGTTCGTGAGGGCGCTGTGCCAGAATCACGCCAACCTGGTCCATAAACGCCGACGGGGAGCCGTCCAGGGCGCACTGCTGATTGAAGGTAGCAAGCACGGTCTGGATGCTCTCGGTCTCCAGCGCCAACCGCACGCAGATGTCTTTGAGGATGGCGTTCAGAAAGCGCTGAAAGTAGCCGCTGATGCTCTGGTCGATGGATTG
>DAOTUF010000299.1:0-3454 GCA_034437495.1 Chloroflexaceae bacterium
TGTCGGCCAGGATTTGTTGAAGCTCCAGCAGGTGCGAGAGGGTCCTTTCCTTCTCCTTTGCGGCCAACAACTCTGCCTGCTCTGCTTCGAGCACGGCCCTCAACTCCGCCTCCTTCTTCGTGAATTCCGTGGCGTGCTTCTCATACTGGGACTTCAGCTCCGCCTCCTTCTTCGTGAATTCCGCCTCCTTCTCCGCCATCAGATAGCTCAGCAAATCGGAATGCATCAGTCGCTCCTTTCCAATCATCCGCACCAATCGTTGGGTGTCTATCAACGGCTCCGCAAACACCCCCAGGATTGACAACAGGTCGGCCTGCTGCTCCAGGGGAGCTTGCTGGAGCACGCGGCTGGTTGCCTGTTCCACCATCTCCGCACTGGCCTGGCGCATCAGTGGACTGAGGATGGTCAACCCCAGGTTGCCCGATGCCAACGCCGCCTGAGCGTCATGCTCCCACAGCCGCACACACGGCACGCGCCACTCCAGCAGCACGCGCTTGTCCATCTGGACGCGCAGGGTCTCCCCCACGTCGCAGGGTCGGGTGAGATAGACCAGCACCCCCAGGACCGGCAGGCCATGCGGTTGCTGGCTGAGCAAGGCCACATAGCTGACGACGCGCCAGAGCACGAGGGGGTCGCGGTAGCCCTGCCATTCGATGATGAGCAGGTATTCCTGCCCGTCCGGGGTGCGCACGTGGAGCACGTTGTCGAGCCGCCTGGCCCCAAAGGGCAGTTCGGGCGTTTCGACCCGCACGAGGGTGGCGTCGGGCAGGCCAAACAGGGCCAGCAGGTCGGCCCCGCGCAGGGCCGTGAGCCGTTTGAGCGGAAGGTCCGTGTGCATGGTGGGTGCTCCCTCTCTTGATTTCGTCCCAAAACAGCCTGAACTTCTCTCTCTATTATACCGTTTTTTCATCTTTTCTTCATTGACACTCCCTCTGATTGTGGGGTATAGTAGCAGAGAGATATGGCTTGCCAATAAATAAAAGGCTTGATACACTGGGAACTGACCAGCGTTCGGGAGGCCCACCATGATTACTCTTGATATCAGCCCGCTCCGCATGACCGACGAACAATTTCTCCGGTGGTGCAGCGCCAACCGTGACCTGCGCCTGGAGCGCACGGCGGAAGGCGAGATGGTTGTCATGCCTCCGGCAGGAAGTGAAACTGGTAAGGTGAACGGCGCACGCCTGGGCTGGTTCATTAACCCCATCGCGCAGCGAGTCGAAACCTATCGACCGGCGCAGGAAGTTGAAGTTGAAACCGTTGAGAAACCAGCTGCCCTCTCGGACAAGACGGTGTTGCCCGGCTTCGTGCTGCACCTGGACGATATCTGGGAATAGTATTCAGTGACAGGAGAACCTTGGTGTCGAGAAGAGACATACCCGACAAAGAAACACGGGACCAGCGCCAGAACGGGACGGTCTCCGTGCTCGAAGCGGTGACTGGCCCGACCGTGGCGACGTCCGCCGAGCAGAACGGGGCATCCCCCCCCCCTCAGCAAGTTGACGGAGATGGCGCAGAACGGTCCGAAACCGCCTCACCTGCTGCAAGCCTGCAAAGGCGTTCCCCCTGGCGACGGGTGGTGGGTCAGGCTGGGCCTTTCATTGGATGGACGGTCTTGCTGCTGCTCCTCCTGGGGGTGCTCACCGCAGGTGGGACCCTCTATGCCCTGGAGCAGCACTATCAAGGGGTTATCTATCCCCACATCTCCATTCGCGGCATCTCCGTCGGGCAGATGGCACCGGAAGAGGCCGCCGCCGCAGTTGAACGCCACTATGCCCCTTTCCTGCAATCCCCCCTGACGCTGACCTACAACGGTCATACCTGGTCCCCCACCGCAGAGGACCTTGGGGTTCGGGTTGCGGTTGACGCCGCGATGCACCAGGCAATGACAACAGGCCGCCACCGCCGCACCCTGGACAACCTCCGGGAAATTGCCGCCACCTGGCAGAATGGGTTGGAAATCCCCCTGGGAGTGGTCGTTGATCAACAAGCGCTCCAGCGCTATATCATGACCACCATAGCCCCCGATATCGAAAGGCAACCTGCCGATGCTGCCATCACGTTTGACATCGATGACCCGAGGGTGCGGACCGTGGCGGCCATATCGGGTCGTCAGGTTATGGTCAGCGATCTCGTGCGAGATATGACGGCGGCCCTCCAGACAATGGAACCGCAAACCATCCCCGTCCGCACCCGCCTGCTGCCCCCCCTGCTCGACACCGCCGAAGCCCGGGCAGCCCAACGGTCCATTGAATCCCTCCTTCAGGGTCCCCTCACGCTCAATGCCCGCGGCGAAACCTGGACCTGGTCGGTGGAAGAGCTGGCCGAGATGGTCACGGTCTCCCGACAGAGAGACCCGTCGGGAACCGGGGATGAGTTGGTAGTAGCCATCGACCCGTACCGCGTGCAACAGCGGGTGCACCAGATAGCCGACCAGACCGCCACCGGCTTCACCTCCCCCCGCGTAGACTGGAATGGTGGCGACTTGCAGATTATTGAACCTGGCAAGTCTGGCCTTCGGGTGGACGAGGAACGGGCCGTTGCGCTCATCCTGGAAGCCGTGCCCACATCGAACCGCCTGGTCCGTCTGCCCTTCATCAGGGCAGACCCGCCCATCACCGAAGACAACCTGCACGAACTTGGCATTCGGGAGCTTATCGCCGTGGGCAAGAGCGACTTCAGCGGCTCTGCAGCCTACCGCATCACCAACATCAAGGCGGGGATGGACCAGCTTCACGGTATTCTGGTGCCGCCCGGCGAAGAGTTTTCTTTCAACGAGAACATCAAGATAGACTCTGAACACGGCTTTGTTCAGGGCTATGCCATCGTTAGCAACCGTACGCAGCTTGAATGGGGTGGCGGTATCTGCCAGGACTCCACCACGATGTTCCGAGCCGCGTTCTGGGCCGGTCTGCCCATCACCGAACGGTGGGGACACTCGTTCTACATCAGCTGGTATAACAAATATGGCTACGGAGACTATGGCGATGGCCCCGGGATGGATGCGACTATCTACACGGGCGAGCGCGATTTCAAATTCCTGAACGATACCGGGCACTGGCTGCTCATCCAGACCCACGTCGATACGTCGCGGGTGCTGGCCGAAATCCGTCTCTACGGGACCGACCCCGGCTACACGGTCGAACTGGAAGGCCCGCGCATCTTCAACCGCACGCCGCCGCCATCCGCACCGGTCTATGTGCCAAGCCCGGACCGTCCTCGCGGCTCCCCCCGCCGGACGGATACGGCCCGGGGGGGAATGGATATCGCGTTCACGCGCATTATTTCAAAGAATGGCGATGAAGTACGACGGGACGAATTCCTGACCCGCTTCAAGCCATGGCCGAACATCTACGAGATACACCCGTCCGACCTCGCCGCGATGCACAGCCCCCGACCCGCAGAAACTGCCACACCGGAGGAGACCCCCCCCTCCGAAGCTCCTCTTGCTCCC
>DAOTUF010000300.1:0-4141 GCA_034437495.1 Chloroflexaceae bacterium
GTGCGGCTCTGGTCGGCAATGGCCCGCGTGATAGCCTGACGAATCCACCAGGTGGCGTAGGTCGAAAACTTGTGCCCTTTGGTATAATCAAACTTCTCAACCGCCCGCATCAGGCCAATATTCCCTTCCTGCACCAGGTCCATCATGGTCAGGCCATAGGAGGTATATTTCTTGGCAATGGAGACGACCAGACGCAAGTTGGCCTGGATGAGGTGCTGGCGAGCTTCACAGCCGCGGGCAAATTGAAGTTCGAGGTATCGGCGGTCGTCACCGGAGGGGGAGCAGTCCTTTTCCATCCACTCCTGGGCCCGGTCGCCTGCTTCCATCAGCTTCGCCAGTTCGACTTCCTGTTCTGCGGTCAGGAGGGGAACCTGACCAATTTCCTGCAAATACATGCGCACCGGATCATCCAGCCCGATATCCGCGAGGTCGGGAAACTCGACCAGGATATCGTCCTCCGCGGTGGATTGGTTGGTTTCTATCTCGGTCGTTGACTCAACCACCTTGATACCCTCGGCCTGGAGTTCCGCGTACAACTGGTCAATTTCGGCAACTCGCAGCTCCGGCTGAGGGAATGCATCGAGTATATCGCTATAGGTAAGGTAGCCTTGCGCCCGGGCAACCTCCAGCAAGTGCTCCATCATCGATCCCGACTCCTGTACGATCATCGGTCCATGGTTGATAGCCATTGTGCAACCTGTTTGCATTTCTTCACCAATGGTGAAAGGTGTTTCTCTCCTCATCGCTCTCCACACCCTCATACAATACGCCGTTTATCGGGTTCTTACGAAATCTATCGCTCATTCGGGTCTAGAACCTCGCAGCATCTTGCTTGCACGAAGTCTCCTCTGAGCCTGTGGAAAACCGCCTTTTCCCCTGTTTTTTGAACAGGTATACACGGCGGATTTGATATGGTCAGATAGATGCTGGCATCCCGCTTGAAAAAAAGAACTTCTGTGAGCTACTATATCATTATGCAATGGCGAAAGTCAACCCCCCGGCTCCACCATTTTGGTTGCGCGTCGAAAATCCCGTACTCGGAATTGCAGGGTATGATACCCATTCCAGGTATTCAATTCCAGCGTATAGGCCACATCAATCCAGGGATATTTCCGAAGTGGTTCGGCCAGGTGTCCCAACCCGAAGGCGATAGCGTCTTCGGAGCGGTGGCCATCCGCGCTCAGGCGGAGCTTCAGGTGTTGCCCTCTTGCGCCGACCGTTCGCACGTCCCGAGCCTCGACGCCCCGGCTCATCAGGAGGGGCTGAGGGTTGCCCTCGCCAAAGGGTTCGAGGCTGGCCAGGTGATGGTACAGGTCCCAGGTTATATCAGGCAGTTCGACCTCCGCGTCAATGGAGAGGGTGGGAATGAGGAGATGGTCGGGCAGGGTGTGTTCGGCAAGGTCGAGCAAGCGATGCTCCAGTTCGGCCAGTCGCCCGGTCTCAATCGTGAATCCGGCGGCCCGCGAATGCCCCCCGAAACGCACGAACAGGTCTCGGCAGGTCGTCATGGCCTGGATGATGTTGAACCCTGCGATGGAGCGGGCCGACCCGCGGGATTCGACCGGGCCGCGTTCGAGCAGCAGCACGGGCCGGTGCCACTCTTCGACCAGCCGGCCCGCCACCAACCCGACCACCCCCGCGGGGTAGTGCTCTCCGTCAATCATCACGATGCGGCAGGTGTGTTTGCCTGTGGTTTCGGCTTCGGCCTTCACCGCCTTTTGAACCTCCTCGGTAAGCTCCTGTCGATACCGATTGGCCTGGTTCAATTCCTGGGCGAGCCGGGCCGCCACCGTCTCATCGGTGGTGAGCAGCAGTTCAAGGGCGAGCCAGGCGTCGTCTACCCGCCCGGCGGCGTTCAACCGCGGAGCCAGCCCAAACCCGATGCCCGTCGTGTCAATGTCGCGCAGCCCGGCCACGCTGGTGAGTTCCCGCACGCCCGGTCGCTGCTGCAAGTTGAGGGCCTCCAGGCCAACCCGAACCAGCACACGGTTCTCTCCCGTGAGCGGCCCCAGGTCAGCGACGGTCCCGAGCGCCACGAGGTCGAGCAGGTCACGCCCACGGAGCGGCAAGCGCAACCCCTGATGATGCAGCGATTGAACCAGCTTGAAGGCTATCCCTACGCCGACAAGTTGTTTGTAGGGGTAGGCACAGTCTGGCTGTTTGGGGTTGACGATTGCCAGCGCCCGGGGGAGTTGGGCGGGGGGGGTATGGTGATCGGTGACGATGACCTCCATCCCGAGCGACTGGGCCCGCTCCACTTCCTCCACATTGCTGATGCCGCAGTCGACGGTAACGAGCAGGCGCACCCCCTCCGCGGCAAGTTGCTCGATGGCCCCCACATTGAGGCCATATCCTTCGCGCTCGCGGTGCGGTATGTAGGGACGGACGTTCCCTCCCATCGCGGCGATGGTCTGCACGAGCAGGGTCACTGCGGTCACGCCATCCACGTCGAAATCCCCGTAGACCGCCATGGGTTCTTCTTCGACGATGGCGCGGGCAATACGAGCGCTTGCCGCAGACATCCCTTTCATCAAGAAGGGGTCGTGCAACCCCGCCGGGTAGGTATCGCTCAAAAAGTGGGAGACCTCCTCTGGCGTGTGCAGGTTGCGCTGATAGAGCAGGGTCGCAAGAATGGCCTCACCTCCCAGAGCCTCGATGACCTCCGGGGGGGCCGGGGGGCGAACCTGCCACTGCTTCTGGCGAGCAGACTTTCGCTGAATGGACATACTCCTCCTTGTTCCTATCATACACCCCCTGTCAATGGGATTCTTCCTTTGCTGCGCGACCATCTGAGGATAGGGAGAGGATAGTGATCTGATAGATCTGAATACGGGTGATAAACCTCCTGATGTGGATAAGGGGAAGCGGAAGGCTTGTCAAAGGCTTGTCAAAGGCTTGTCAAAGGCAGCAGAGCGTGCTACACTGTTCCTATTCCATTCCCATGGAGAAAGGAGCACAGAAGATGCGGGTAATCACCACAGAAGACCTGATACGGGAGGGGAAGGAGCGATACCAGAAGCTCATCATGCCACTCATTATGGAGGGGGCATTGGATGATTTTCTGGAAAGTACCCCCTACGTGCAGCGCAAGATTGAAGAGTTACGGAAGCAGACGTTGGAGCAGGAGGTGAAGCAGGGATTGGAGCAGGGAGTGAAGCAGGGAGTGAAGCAGGGGTTGGAGCAGGGACACCTGACCGCGCGTCGGCGGGACATTATTGAGGTGCTCATGGTGCGGTTGGGTCTGGATGACCAGGGAGTCGCCGGTCTGGAATCTCGCCTGTCAGCTATCACGGATGAACACCGCCTGCGTGACCTGCTCCACCTGGCGCTGCGGGTTGAGCAGGTCGCCGCATTTGAAGCCGCGCTGGAAGACGCCTGACCCGCTTTGCTCGTCGTTCTTGCGGTGGCCTGGATGGGGGGCATTCTTGCCACCGACCTCCTGTCCCTCTCCGACGCCTTCCTCTGGGGAGCAGCAGCAACCGGGCTATCCTTCTCCGTCCTGGTCTGGTTCCAAAGCCGGTCCAGCGGCCTGGAGTGGGAGCAACTGGCCGGACTACTCCTCTTCGTTACGGCGCTAGGGGGCATCCGCTACGAATCGCCCTGGCTCGCCAGAGCTTCCGCGACCACCTGGCACCTGGTCAACCAGGGGGAGGTGGTCGTCCAGGGTTTTGTGGCCGAAGACCCGCGCTGGAGCGAAGCGGGGCAGCGCGTGGTGCTCACGACCGAAGCGGCCCGGGCCGGCTCCTCCTCGCCCGCTGTCAGGGTGCGCGGACGGCTGCTGCTGGTTCTCCCCCCCTACCCCGTCTACCACTACGGGCAACGCCTGGTCGTGCAGGGCCGGGTGCGCGACCCTCCTACCGCACGACGACCGAACGCCTTTGACTATCGAGACTACCTGGCCCGCCAGCATATCTTTGCCCTGATGCAAGACGACCCCCAGGTCCAGGTCCTCCCAGGCACCAGAGGGTCGCCGTTTCTGATAGCGCTGCTCAGGTTCCGCCGCTCCTGCCACAGCCTTATCCTGCGCTCCCTGCCAGAACCCCAGGCTTCGGTAGCCTCCGGGATGCTCCTGGGCATGAAAGCCGCCATCCCCGACTCAACCTACGACACCTTCTCGCAAAATGGCATTTCGCACATCCTG
>DAOTUF010000301.1:0-7888 GCA_034437495.1 Chloroflexaceae bacterium
GCCCGGCCCCCGACTGGACCGTTGAGCCAGAAGCCTGGCAGTGGTTGTGGAGCACCCTGAGCGATGAACTGGGTGAGACCCGCGTGAGTGAGATACGCGGCGAGCTTGCCCGTCGGCTGCGCGAGCACGCGGCCCCGGAGCAACCGGAGTGACCTGAGTTGTTGACGGGGGGCTTCAGAACGGCCTGCAAGATGGGGAGCGCAGGCCGTTCTCGTTGCTGCGCTGCACTCCCTCTCTCGCTGGATAAGACCCGCAAGCCATGGTATCATGGCATGGGTCGCGAGACATTGTTCATAGCAAGACAGGGATGTATTCATGGACCATAACCAGTGCCCGTTTTGTCACAACCCCGTGGGCGCAACCTCGGTCTACTGCCCCTCCTGTGGGGAACTCCACCTTTTGCAGGGCAAATATCGTATCACCGGGCTGCTCGGGCAGGGCGGGTTTGGCGTGGTCTATGAGGCGCAGGATACCTACCTGACCCGCCGCTATGCCATCAAGGTCATCAACGCCAAGACCAGAACCGCACAGGAGACCATCAAGGCCGAGGCAAACATCCACGCCCAGTATGCTCGCTCCCTCCCCTTTATGCCCGAAATCTACGATATCTGCGAACTGGGCATGCGTATCGCCCTGGTGATGGAATTCATCGAAGGGCAGTCGCTTGATACGCTGCTTGACCAGCAGGGGGCCTGGGCTGTCTCCGATGTGGAAACGTTCCTGGAGACCATGCTTGGCTACCTGGGGCAGCTCCATGCCGTGGGCATCGTGCATCGGGATATCAAGCCTGCCAACATCAAAGTGCGCCCCGACGACAGCTATGCCCTCCTCGATTTTGGTATCTCCAAACAGCAGACCCAGGGAGCAACCCTCACCGGTGCCAAAGCGCTCTCCCTCTTCTACTCCCCTCCGGAGCAGATGAAGGGCTTGCCCACCGATGCCCGCTCCGACTTCTACAGCCTGGCGGCCACGGCCTACCACCTGCTGGCAGGGCTGCCCCCACCCGGTGCCGATGTTCGGGAAACAGGCGAGACCACCCTGCCCCTGCCGCGCCAGCTTGCGCGGGGGGAGTCGCCTCCCCTTGCCAGAACGCTGCAAACGATGATGGAAATGGACCCGCTCAACCGCCCGTCAGACGCCCACACTGCCCGGGCCCTGCTCAAGGGCGAGCTATCAACCATCCCGTCTGGCTCGTCGGCAGGGTTGGCGACCATTGCCATCGCTCCACCTGATCCCTCACCAGCGCCACCGCCAACACCAGCACCAGCACCGCATACTCCTCCTCCTCCGTCCCCGCAGGCAGAGGAGCAACCAGAGACCCCTGCTTCTCCTTCCTCCCCCCTCTCCCCGCCTCCAGCGCCAGCACCAGCGCCAACAACCTCGCACCCGGCTCCGACCCCGGCTCCCCCCCGGACGGAACCATCCATTCCCCTGTCGGACCAGGAAACCATCCCCGTTCCCTCGCTCCAGCAGCGGAGAGAGCAGGCCAGAGCTGCCCCGCCCCCTTCGTCTTCCCGAACCGAGCCGCCACCATCCGAACCACAGCGCCGAGACGAGCCACCACCCGAGCCTCCCCGACGTCGACAGCACGTGGTCCGTCCGGCTCCTCCCTCCCCGCGTGACGAGCCATCAGACTACCGCCCACCGCGAGCACCGCGAGAGTATGCCCCACCAGCGCGGGAGCGCAGCTATGAACGGGACTATGCGCCGCCACGAGAGCCGCAGGACTACACCCCGCCAGCGCGGGAGCCGCGGGAGCGCAGCTATGAACGGGACTATGCGCCACCAGCGCGGGAGCCGCGGGACTACACCCCACCAGCGCGGGAGCGCAGCTATGAACGGGACTATGCCCCCCCACCCCCACAGGAGCAACCGTCAGAGCCGCTTTTCCAGCCCTTTGCGCAGTGGTGGAAGAAGTGGGGGATATGGTTCTGGTGGGGGTTGGCGACCATGGTGGGGTCCGGGGCAGGGTTGGCTGCCGCGCTCCCGGTCGGGGTCGCGGTCTACAAAGCCCTGTTTCGCCTCCCCTTCGTCCTCGATCAACTGGTCATTCTGGTCATCACGGGGGCGGTGGTGGGAGCGGTCTTCGGCTCTCTGACCGGGTTTACCCAGTGGTTTGTCCTGCGCCGCCGCCTGCGGAGCATCGGATGGTGGCTGCTGGCCACCTCTGTCGGGGTCGTGGCAGGTCTCACCGTCAACGCAACGGTTGGTTCCGATTCGCTGGTGGCCATCGGGGTGGCCTTTGGCACCGTAGCGGGTATGGCCTTCGGCTCGGGGTTGGGGAAGCGGGTCGAACGGTTCGTCAACAGCTTCACCGGGGGCGTCATCATCGTGCTGCTGTTTGCCGCGGGAGGGGCGGCGCTGGCCGCCCTCCAGACGATTGAGAATGTGAGCATTGAAATGGGAGGAATCTACGGGGCCGTCACCGGCTTCGCGCTGTTCTGGCTGCTGCGAGGATTGGTCGCGGCAATCAGCAGCGGCGACGAATGAACGGAGGAGCAACCACCGAATTTCTGACCTCCGAACACTTGAAAGCCCTTCATTGATGCCAGATGCAAGGAGCAGACACTCGTGGAAGAACCATCATCCGAGCCTCCGTGTCTTCCTGCCAACCCGTGTGGTACCAGCGGAACAGACAACGCAGCCATGATCCATCACATCATTCGCTTCTTCTTGCACGACCTGATCAATGATTTTGTGGGATTTCTCAACCTGGGTATCGTGATGACCTCCCCCTTTGAAATGCTGCTCCCGTCTGATGCCGACACCTCTTCGGATGCCCCGTCCCTCCACTCGCCCGACCTGCTCTTTGTCCGACGGGCCAACCTGGGCCGCCTGACCCCCGCCCGGCTGATTGGCCCCGCCGACCTGGTCGTTGAGATTGCGTCCGATAGCAGCGCTGCTTCTGATGCTGCCGACAGGTTTCACAAATACCAGCAGGCCGGGATTCCTGAATACTGGATTATTGACCCTCGCCCGGGGAGGGGAGGAGGAGCCTTCTACCACCTCACCCCGCAGGGTCTCTATGCGCCCATCCTGCCCACTGCCGCCGAACCTCGCCCTTCTTCGCAGGTGCTTCCTGGTTTCTGGCTTCCGGGTGGGGGGTTGTGGGAGGAGATGTTTCCCACATGGTTGACCTCCTGGTAAACAACCAGTCCGGCCCCGTCGTGACCCTCACGGAATGGGAGGAGGTGGTATGTTCCTGTGTTCCCCCCCCCGGGGCGACCCTGACGCTGGTTATTGCTGGATTTGCCGAAACGACCCCCCTTTCCCCTTTTCTGACCCCTGGCGACCCGTCCTGGCACTGGCGCTGGAACCCGCGCAACGCCACCGGGCAGTTCAAGGCCCTGCTGACAATACGCTGGCCCGACGGTCGCGTGGTGCATCGGCAGACCATCCTGGACGTGCTGCCGCGCAAGATAGACCGCCAGCAGTATGACCACCTGCTCCGCGACCTCCAGCGCACGGCCCGTGCCCTCCTCTCAACGCTCCTGGCAAAGGGAACGGTGGGGGCAACGCTGGAATCCTCCGCATCGCTCCCCCCTTCCGACCATCGCTATCTCCTGGAAGCCTGCTGGTGGCTCTTCGATGAGCGGTTCCCGGCCTTCGAACGCGCCGTGCAGCAGATTGTCCGCCACCCGCATCTCCAGGGTACCCCCCTCAGAGAACGGGTCCCTTCCGGGCAGGCCCGCGATTTCTCCCACGCCGCGCCCGAGCTGTCCCGCGGGCCGCATATCCCCACGGGGGAGGGGAACCCGCCGGTTCCCGCCGAGGTGACGCATACCCGAACGGTGATGAGCTTCGACACCGATGAAAACCGCCTGCTCAAGCAGGTGCTCCGTGAGGCATGGCAGCGAGCCATGGCCATGGCTCGCCTGACGGCCCCCGCAGCAAGCGGCGCGGCAGGGAGACAGCAGCGGCGAATGATGCCCGAGCACGCCGTGCTCCATGAGCGAAGCCGCAGCGTTGCCCACCGTCTGGAGACGCTGCGCTCGCTCCCCTGGTTCGCGCAGGTCGGCCCCCTCGCCCCCGGCACCTTCCGCGAACCGGGTCAGGTCATCCGGCGCAACCCGGCCTACCGCCGGGTCTACCGCTTCTGGCGCGACCTGCGGCGTATTCCCTGGATAACCACGACCACCCTGGACCACCACCTGCTGCACCTGCCCCTGCACGAACTGCCGCGTCTCTACGAATGCTGGTGCGCGGTGCAGGTGGCGCACGCCCTGCTGAACCTGCCGGGCGCGAATGTCGCTCACCACCGCCTCATTGCGCCTCCCCCGGACCCGCTTGCCCCCACGGGGTTTCCCCTGACCCTTACCCTGGCCGAAGAAGCTCCCCTGCTGGTGCTGGACTGGCGTGGGAGAACCCTTTCGCTGCGCTACCAACCGCGCTACAGGCCGGTGCAGGACCGGCCAGACTCCGAACCGGAAACCATTGGTTCGCTCGACTGCCACACCCACATTCCCGACCTGTCCCTGGAGGTGCGGTCTGCGGGTCTGGGGACGGGCCATTCCCCCGACGCTGCGGTCCTGGTCCTGGTCTTTGACGCGAAATATCGGCTCACGGCGGGGGGGGGAGTGCCGGACGATGCCCTGGCCGATGCCTATACCTACCTGGGGAGCCTCGGGCTGCCCTCCGGCCAGCGGGTCACGCGCTGCTCCGCCGTGCTCTACCCCGGTACCACGTCTCCTCGCTGGTTCCCCAGTGGCACCGCGTTGCTCCCGCTCCTGCCCGGGAGCACGGCGTACCTTGAGGATATTGAGGGTGAGCTAGAGCGGCTCCTGTCAGCCAGTGGTTTGACGCCATCCTGATACTTTGCTATAATGATGCGGTACAGGGGCCGGCTGTGCCGCCTCTGATTTTTCTTGTGTGCGAAGAGTTACGACATCGCATGTCAATGGCACAGGGGGTAAAGAGGGACATGTATGCAATCGTTCGAGACCGCGGGATGCAATATCGCGTTGAAGAGGGGAAAACCCTGGATATTGCCCTTCGGGATGGTGCCGAAAAGGGGAGCAACATTGAGCTTGATGAAGTGCTGCTCGTAGGTGGTACCGATGAGATACAGGTGGGGACGCCGCTGGTGGCCGGGGCACGGGTTCGGCTCCAGGTGGTGGACAACGTGAAGGGCGACAAGATTGTCGTCTTCCGCTACCGCAAACGAAAGCGCTATCGACGCCGCACCGGGCATCGCCAGCAGTATACGCGGGTCCGCGTGGATGAGATTGTGGTAGAGTAGGATTTCGGCAGCCGGGTGAGGTGGGTGAGGTGGGTGAGGTGATAGAAGCCAGCGATGCCTTTGAGCAGACTATCAGCATCCTGGAAGTATCACCAGGCCATGGGAGCGCTTCTGTTCCGTCCCAGGGGACGTGGAGCGAAGCGGCCTATGTCGAGTTGACCAACCGCACCAACCGGCTCATCGAATTTTCAGACGGGGTGATCGAAGCGCTCCCGATGCCCACACAAAGGCACCAGATGGTGCTTCTCACCCTGTATCGTGTGCTATTTGCATTTGTCACCGAACACGCGCCGGGCGGGGTGGTCCTGCTGGCTCCGCTGCGGGTGCGTCTCTGGGAAGGCAAGATTCGGGAACCTGACCTGATGGTGATGCTGGCAGAGCATGCGGACCGTCGGGGTGAGGCATTCTGGGAGGGGGCCGACCTGGTGATGGAAGTGGTCAGTCCGGATGACCCGCGGCGCGACCTGGTGCAGAAGCGTGAGGAGTATGCACGGGGGGGTATCCCCGAATACTGGATAGTGAACCCACAAACCGAGACGATAACCGTGTTGTGGCTGGAGGACGGGCATTACCAGGAACCGGGGACCTTTCCCCGGGGAGCAGTCGCCAGGTCGGTGCTGCTGGCGGGGTTGGAGGTAGAAGTCAACAGCGTATTTGCGCAGGTCTAGTCTACGTCTAGCAATCAAGCGAGGTGTGATATGGCTCATAAAAAAGGTGGGGGGAGTTCGCGCAATGGGCGCGACAGCAAGCCCAAAATGCGCGGGGTCAAGTGCTATGGCGGAGAGCACGTGATACCGGGCAACATTATCATTCGGCAGTGCGGAACGAAGGTGAAGCCGGGGAAGAATGTGGGGATGGGACGGGACTATACCATCTATGCGCTGGTGGAGGGGACCGTGGCCTTCCGTCCCTACACGCGCACCCAGAAGATGGTCAGCGTGGTTCCCGTGCCAGAAGCAGCACCAGAACCCGGCCCCTCCGTTGAGACGGCAGCCTAGCGACAGAGAGAGGAACGAAGATGAAAAAGGAAATCCACCCGACCTACCATCAGATAGAGGTGGTGTGTGGGTCGTGCGGGGCGGTCTGGAAAACTGGCTCGACGCTGCCAGAAATGCGGGTCAGCATTTGTGGCAACTGCCACCCCTTCTACACGGGGAGCCAGCGGCTCATTGTGGACACGGAAGGTCAGGTTGACCGCTTTATGAAGAAGCTCGCGGCAGCACAGGAGCGCCAGGCAGACGCGGCCCGCCGCAAGGAACAGAAGCAGCAGCAACCGAAGAAGAAGAGTCTCCTTCGGGAGATTTACGGCGAAGAGGGTGGGGAAGCCGCCGGAGAAGCCGCCGGGGAGGAATGAGCCGCGGGCTTACGGGACATTTCCCCTCCCCGGGTTCCCCCCCGGTGGACGGTAGCCCATGACGATGTCAAAACTCCAGCGGTTCCCTGAAAAGCTCCGTCTCTTGCGAGAACGCTCTGGTATGTCGCAGCGGATGTTGGCAAAGGAACTTGGGTACAGTTACCAAAACCACAGCGAAATCTTGCATTCCCCATCAGAAAGAGAGGAATGGTGACTGCTGATGGCGTTGATGTTTCCCCTGTGTGGATGCATCGCCGCGATGCATGATACCGGGGGGCACGGTTCCCCTCCCCCTCCGGTA
This sequence comes from Chloroflexaceae bacterium, assembly GCA_034437495.1. Classification (GTDB taxonomy): domain Bacteria; phylum Chloroflexota; class Chloroflexia; order Chloroflexales; family Chloroflexaceae; genus JAAUSY01. Next base: position 6,895 of record DAOTUF010000301.1, read on the forward strand.
TCACCTCCCGCGGACTCATCTCCCCGGCCCTCAGATAACGAAGTATATCACGAACATCCCGACTATCAAGAGAGAACTCCAGATAGCAATCCGTTTGAGGTCGCGCCGCACAAAGGCATAGTCCTGCGAATAGTCTACGGGCTTCGGGGCCGGTCGCTCGAAGCGGCGCGATTGGGATGACCGCGAGGGGGCCGCCTTCGGTCCCCCCCCACCCGTAGCGGGGCGGTGCTGCGAACGACGGGACTGGCGGCGCGATGGGCGATGTGGCTGAGGTGGCATAGCGTTGTCTTTCCCTTACTTTCTGGCTTACTGTTCTGACGTTTCTGGGTTTGCTGGCGTTCCTGGCGTTCCTGGTGATGAGACCGGGTGCAAATCGGGGTTCTCACAGGCCGTCCGACCAACTTTCGCCATATTATACCATGTGCCATACACCTGGACCCGCACCACGTCAGCCGTAAAGTCATTGTTTGTGTCGGCTTCTTCGCAGTTTGAGAAGAGCGACGACCCGACCCCGTAGATATCAGCCGGGACGCCCAACTCCTCGAAGCGGCGAATCTTGTCAGCTCCGAAGCCGCCGGTGACGACAATCTTCACTTCGCGGCACCACTGCCGCGCCCGCTCGTGCCAGGAGGGGGGAAGCCCCCACTGTTCCCAGGCGTTGTCTATCGCCTTGCGCATTGCGAAGACCAGACGCGGCGTCACGCCCATATCCAGCTTCTTCAGCCCCAGGGGGGTGACGCTGACATCGCGCAGCGAACCGCCCGTGTCGGGGCGCACCCCGAAGAGCTTGTAGCGCTGCGCTTCGTCTTCCTGCCCGGCGTCAACCAGTTCACGGTAGCACGAGAACATGGCTTGCATAACCGCCAGCGAGGTCCCCACGCAATCGTTTTCGAAGTCAACCAGCGCCACCCGTGGAATGTCCACCGGGCGCGTGCGGGCAAAGGCCAGCATGACTTCGGTCGTGTCCCCCAGGAATGCGGCAATCGCAGCGTGG
>DAOTUF010000302.1:0-19319 GCA_034437495.1 Chloroflexaceae bacterium
GTGGGGGGACCGTCCGGATGCGGGTCTGGCGCTGCGCGAGTTTCACCCGACCGGTGGGTCGGTCATCTTTATGGTTTCGTTCCTGATTTCGGCGGCGCTCGGCGTGGTGCGGCAGGTGTTGTTCAACGCCCACTTTGGCGTTGGCTCCGAGGCCAGCGCCTACTACGCGGCCATCCGGCTCCCCGAAACGTTGGGCCTGCTCCTGACGGGCGGCGCGCTCGCCAACGCGATGGTGCCGGTGCTGCTCAACGTTGCCCACACGGAGGGGGCAGCGCGGGCGAGGTGGTTTGTCAACCTGGTCATGACCACGCTGCTTGCCATCATCACCCCGCTGGTCCTGCTCGGTATGCTGGCTGCGCCGTGGTTTGTCTCCCACATCCTCGCGCCCGGCTTCGACCTGCCCACCAGCCACCTGACCATCACCCTCACCCGCATCATGCTGACAGAGCTGCTGCTGGTGGTCGTGGTCAGTGTGGCCACCGCCGTGCTGATGAGCCGCAATCAGTTCTTGCTGCCGGCGGTGGGTATCGCCGTCCACAACTTCACGCTGATTCTGGGGATTCTCGCGGCGATGCACTTCCCCTCTATCGGGGTGTATGGCCCGACCATCGGCACCATCACCGACGCGCTGTTGCAACTGGTGATTCTGCTGCCGGGCCTCTACCGGCAGGGGATGCGCTACCGGCCCGCCTGGAATCCGCGCAACCCCCACCTGCACGCGGTTATCCAGTTGCTCATCCCCGGCGGCCTGTCGAGCGGGGTAAACTATGCGGGGGGGATTGTGGATACGGCGTTTGCCTCTACGGTGCGGACTTTCGGGGCACTGCCCGCGCTCCACAATGCCTGGCTGATGACGGGGGTGCCGGTCCGTCTGCTCGGGGTTGCCATCGGGCAGGCCGTGTTTCCGCGTATCGCGGCACACGCCGTAGACGGTGAGTGGGGGGCGATGCGGCGCACGCTGCTGCGGTCGCTCGGGGTGGCGCTGGCGCTTGCTGCCACCGTGACGGTGGGGTTGCTGCTGGCCGGACGGCTCATCATCTGGGCGTTGTTTGAGCACGGGCAGTTCGATACGGCAGCAGGGACGCTCACCTACCACGTGCTGGCGGTGTTTGCGCTGTCCATCCCGGCCTCCACCGCCACCGAAATCCTCACCCGCGGCCTGGTGTCGCTCTACGACACGCGCACCCCCCTCATCACCAACTGCGCCCAACTTCTGGGACGGATGGCGCTTATTCCGCTGCTGCTCCCCGCGCTCGATGTCATCGCCATTCCGCTTGCATTCACCCTGACCGCCTCGCTCGAAGCGCTGGCCCTGGGGGGCATTCTGGCGGTCAAGGTGCGCCGACGGATGGGGGGAGCGTAGGGGTGCTTCTGCTGCCCCTCCCCCCTTACAGGTCTATCCCTCTTCTTTCTCCCCGGTGCGGCTTATCATCCACAGGATACCTGGAATGCGCTCAACGCGCTCAATGCAGTAAACCATTCATAGCAGGGGAGTCCGTACTCATCCCCCCTCCCCCATCCCCACCAGTTCGAGCAAGCGCTCCGGGCGGTGGCGGAAGGTTTCCCAGGGCAGCGTACCCGACGCTATCCCATTGACGGTATCGCAGAGTGCCGCGTTCACCGGCGCTTGCTCCCCCACCTCGCCGGCGGTCCGGGCCACCGCTCCGTAGAGCATATCCGCCTCGGTGCGGGTGCTCCCCTGGCGCAGGGCAAGGCACAGCGACGGGTCCTTGCCGCCCCGTCCCCCCGCCACAACTCGCCGCAGCAGCGGGTTGAGCAGCAAGGGGGGCAGCGAACGCATCAACATCGCCAGCAGCACCGTGGGGTAGCCTGGCAGGTTGACCGGGCGAATGCCCAGGCGAGCCATCACCGCCACCCCCTCTAGCACCATGCGCCGCTCCAGGGCGACCAGGCGCGGGTGGGCATAGACGTCCGCCACCGACCTATCGAGGATGGCCGATGTCGCGTTGCCAATCATGTTGAGCAGCGCTTTGGACCACTTGAGCGCCCGGTAGTCGGGGTATTCGCGGGTCGAGAAACCGGCTTCTCGCAGCACCCCGGACCACCGCCGCACCTCCGTTGTATGATTGGTGTCGTTCACCGGGGCAAGGCTGATACTCCCTGTCTTCAGTACGGCCACCTCTGCCGGCGACGGTGTTTCCACCGAACTGGTGATAGCTCCCGCGAGCACCCGTTCCGTACCAAAGTGCGCCGCAAGTAGCTCCTCGTTGCCAATCCCGTTCTGAAGCGTCAACACCAGGGCCGGCTTCAGTGCGTCCAGGGTTTGCAGCGCCCCGACCGTATCATATCCCTTGACGCTCAGGATGGCAAGGTCCGGGTGCTGGTAGTCGTCTGGCAGGTGGTGCGGCTCTGTGGCCGCCACCAGCCGGCCCGCCACCTGCACCTCGCCATTTTGGACCATACGGAGCGGCTGCGCGTCGAGCGCCTGCACGGTGCGGGGGCGGGCCAGCACCGCCACGCGCTGCGACGAATGCGCCAGCCGACCGGCGACTAGCAACCCGATAGCTCCTCCTCCAACCACCACTATCGTCATCGTTTCGTTTTTCCCCGTGGTAATCGTCTGTTCCTGTTGTTGCCCTGCGCAAACGTGACCTGCCTGATGAGGCATCAGCGGTCACGCGCTCAGGGTTCCCATTATACACCCGAACCTGGATTATTCCTCCATTTTCGTGAGGCAGCAGAACGGTGCCCTGGCCGGTGTCCGGTCCGGTCCTGGAGGCGGCGGTCGAACTCCACAAACAACCTCCCGCAGGCCGAGCACCCGCGAGAGGTTGTCCCCGATAGCACAAGCTATGCTTCGTGGCGAGGGCCGACGGTTCAGGAGGTCGCTTTGACCCGTTCCTCCTGCGACATGGCCGCAAGCTGCTTCACCTCTTCAAGGTTCAGCCCCAGACCGCAAGCGACTCCCTCCCCATATTCCGGGTCGGCCTTGAAGAAGAGCGCCGCCTGCCGCAGTTGGAGGCGCTGATGGGCATTCTTCAGGTGTCCGACAATGTTGCGCACCAGGTGCTGCCGTTCGTCGCTGGTCATCACATTGCGGTAGAGCGCACCGGGCTGCACGAAGTCGATGTCGGTGTGTTGATAGACGTGACGCGCCGCCATACCCGCTACGTCGATGGACGGAGGCGCAACCGAGGCGTCGGGAGCCGGCCCCCCAAAGCTGTTCGGCCAGTAGTTGGGGCCGCCGCCGCCATTCTGCTCGAAGCGCATAAAGCCATCGCGCTGGTAGCTGTTCATCGGGCTGGCCTTGGGTGCGTTGACTGGCAGCAGGTGGTAGTTGGCCCCCAGGCGATGGCGGTGGGTGTCGTGGTAACTGAAAAGCCGTCCCTGGAGCATCTTGTCGGGGGAGGGGCCGATGCCGGGTACGAAGTTGGCCGGCGAGAAGGCCGCCTGTTCGACTTCGGCAAAATAGTTCTCCGGGTTGCGGTTCAGCACCATCCGCCCCACCGTGATGGGCGGGACATCGCCGTGGGGCCAGACTTTGGTGATATCGAAGGGGTCGAAGCGGTAGTCTCTGGCCTGCTCAGGGGTCATAATCTGCATTTCCAGCCGCCAGGAAGGAAAGTCGCCCCGCGCAATGGCATCGCTCAGGTCCCGCGTGGCATAGTCCGGGTCTTCGCCGCGCATGTGCTCGGCTTCTTCGCCGGTGAAGTTCTGGATACCCTGCTCGGTTTTGAAGTGGAACTTCACCCAATAATAGTCCCGCTGAGCATTGTACCACATAAAGGTATGGCTGCTATAGCCGTTCATCGTTCGGTAGCCTCTGGGGGTGCCGCGGTTCGAGAAGAGGATCGTTACCTGGTGGAGCGACTCCGGGGTGAGCGAGAGGAAGTCCCAGAACATATCCGGGTCTTTCAGGTTGGTGGCCGGGTTGCGCTTCTGTGTGTGGATGAAGTCGGGAAACTTCAGCGGGTCGCGGATGAAGAAGACCGGCGTATTGTTGCCAACCATGTCGTAGTTGCCTTCTTCGGTGTAGAACTTCACGGCGAAGCCGCGAGGGTCGCGCTCGGAGTCGGCGGACCCCTTCTCGCCGCCGACGGTGGAGAAACGGACAAAGACTTCAGTGCGCTTGCCGACCTCGGAGAGGAATTTGGCACAGGTATAGGTGCTCACATCCTGCGTCACCTCAAAGTGGCCATACGCGCCAGCGCCTTTGGCATGCACCACCCGTTCGGGAATCCGCTCACGGTCAAAGTGGGCGAGCTTTTCCAGGAGGTGAACATCTTGCATCAGCACGGGTCCGGAGGGACCGGCGGTCATCGAGTGCTGATCGTCATCGACCGGCTGCCCAAAACCCGTGGTGAGTCTCTGGTTCTCGTCTCCCATGAGAGTACCTTCCTTTCTTTCCTAGCAAGTAGTCTCGTGTTGCTTCTTTTCCAGACAATGCCAGCACAGCCCCCTGAACTCGACGTGCGTTTGAACGGTGCTGCCGAATGCTCGTACGGCGTCGGGGATTGTGAGCGTGTCGAACTCCCGGCTTGAGAAATCCCGAATCATGCCGCATTCCGTACAGACAAAATGGTGATGTGGCTGCTGGTTTGCGTCGAATCGCATCCGCTCATGGGATGTTTTCAAACTGCTGATGAGGCCAAGATCGATGAACAGGAGCAGGGTGCGATAGACGGTATCGAGCGAAATGGTAGGAATCCGCTGGCGGACCCCCCGATAGATGGTCTCGGCGTCGGGGTGTTCTGCCGTTTGCACGACCTCGCGGAAGATCTCGATGCGCTGGTGGGTCTGTTTGACCCCGGCGCGTTTGAGCGTGTCTTTCAACTGGTTTAACTGGTTCAACTGTCGTTCGAGTTCGTCCGAGTGCTGTTCCATCCGTTCGTTTTTTCGGTTTATTCCTAGGTAAGAATATACCTCGAATACGCCCGGTTGTCAAGGAAAAAGGGAGGCAGGGAGCCAGAGGGCTGATGCCATGGGCGGGTTGTGGTGGTTTTCTTCCCATCCCCTCCCCACCTCCCTTGACAAAAGCAAGTTTCTCCTGTTATAATCTTCCCAAGCCCCCCCCCCAGGGGGGGGGTCGGACGAGAGCAGAATGATTTGATTTTCAGGACCGTAGGAGACGCATGGGGGCATACAAACAACACCTGGGGCAGCGCCTCAAGACCGTTGAGGGGCATGTCCGTGGGGTCCAACGGATGGTCGAAGAGGATGCCTACTGCATTGACCTGATCAACCAGATCCGCGCCATCCGCCACGCCCTCTCCAAAATCGAGGGGATCATCCTCGAAAATCACCTGAATACCTGTGTCACCACCGCCATCCGCAGCGACCAGCCGGACGAGCGGGAACGGGTGTTGCGCGAATTGATGCAGGTGTTCGAGGCGTCCAGTCAGAAGTAGCACAAAACGAGAACGAGTAACGAAGCGAGAAGCGAAAGGAGTATCCAGATGGCCACTGAACGATTCCAGGTTCCCGGTATTTCCTGCCCGCATTGCGTCAATGCCGTAACCCGCGAAGTTGCTGCCCTATCGGGGGTCCAGCACGTACAGGTCGAACTGAGCGACAAATCCGTCACCGTAGACCACACCGAAGCGGTCAGCGCCGAGGCCATCATTGCGGCTATCAATGAGGCAGGCTACGACGAAGTGATACCCCTGACGGGGAAAGCCTGACGAGACCCTGTCGGTGAGTGGTATCGAATACGTGAAGATGAAGAAAGACGAAGGAAGACGAAGGAAGACGAAGGATCGAGTTTAAGGAACGGGAGGTTTTGCTATGTCCCGGCAGCAGGAATTGCATATTGCCATCACGGGGATGACCTGCGCCTCGTGTTCGGCGCGGGTCGAAAAAGCCCTCAAGAAGGTGCCCGGGGTCTCCGAGGCCAGCGTCAACCTTGCCAGCGAGCAGGCCGCGGTCTGTTTTGACCCCTCGAACGCTCCCCCGGACCGCCTTCTTGAGGCGGTTGAGCACGCTGGCTACGGCGTCATCACCAACCGGGTCGAGTTTCCCGTCACGGGGATGACCTGCGCCTCGTGTTCGGCGCGGGTCGAAAAAGCCCTCAAGAAGGTGCCCGGGGTGCTGGAAGCCCGTGTCAACCTTGCCAGCGAACAGGCTTTCGTCACCTGGTCGCCTGCCGAAGCCAGTTGGAGCGACCTGAAAGGAGCCGTCGAACGGGCCGGGTACGGGGTGATTGACCCCGATGACTCCGATGATGCCACGATGGAGGACCCGGAGGCTGCGGCCCGCGAACGCGAGGTCTCGGGCAAGTGGCGCAAGCTCCTGGTAGGGGTGGTGCTCGGTCTGCCGCTGTTCGTGCTCTCGATGGCCCGCGACTTCGGGTTGATTGCGCCGCTGCTCATCGGCACCAGCGCCGCAGGTGCCGGCATGAGCTACCCCGCCCGCGCCGATATGCTGAACTGGCTCTTCCTGCTGCTGGCGACCCCTGTGCAGTTCTACAGCGGCCTGGACTTCTATGTTCACGCCTGGAAAGCGCTCAAGGCCCGCACCGCCAATATGGACACCCTGGTGGCCCTGGGGTCATCGGCGGCGTACGGCTACAGTGTCGTGATGATGCTGGCGGGTATGGCCGGGCACGTCTACTTCGAAACATCTGCCCTGATCATCACCCTCATTCTGGTGGGCAAATTCCTGGAAGTCCGCGCCCGCCGCCAGACCAGCACCGCCATCCGGTCGCTGATGGGGTTGCAGGCGAAGACCGCCCGCGTCCTGCGCGAGGGAGCGGAGCGCGATATCCCCGTCTCCGAGGTGCGCAAGGGGGATATCGTCATCGTGCGTCCGGGCGAGAAAATCCCCGTGGACGGGGTGGTCGTGAACGGACGCTCCAGCGTCGATGAAAGCATGGTCACGGGCGAGAGCCTGCCGGTCGGGAAGGGCGAGGGAGATACGGTGATTGGAGCAACGGTCAACAAGACTGGCCGCTTCCAGTTTCGGGCTACGCGGGTGGGCAAGGAAACCGCCCTGGCCCAGATTATCCGGCTGGTGCAGGAGGCGCAGGGGAGCCGCGCCCCGGTGCAGCGGTTGGTGGACAAAGTGGCGGCGGTGTTTGTGCCGGCGGTCATCGGAGTGGCCCTGCTCACCTTTCTCGGCTGGCTGTTCATCGGGAACGTCGGGTTCACCCAGGCCATGATTTTCGGGGTGGCCGTGCTGGTGATAGCCTGTCCCTGTGCGCTTGGCCTGGCAACCCCCACAGCTATCATGGTCGGGACGGGCACGGGCGCAGAGCACGGTATTCTCATCAAGAACGCGGAAAGCCTGGAGCGAGCCAACGCCATCCGGACCGTCATCCTCGACAAGACCGGTACCATCACGGAGGGACGCCCGCTCGTCACCGATGTGCTTCCCCTGAAACTGGAAGCAGCGGAAATAGCTGGAGCACCTGAAGCGTCCGGCCCCTCCCCGCTCACCACGAACCATGCCGACCATACGCTCCTGCGCCTGGCAGCCAGCGCCGAGCAGGGGAGCGAGCACCCGCTTGGTGAGGCTATCGTCCGGGCCGCGCACGAACACCGCCTCTCCCTGGCGCAACCCCACAACTTCGAGGCGGTGGCCGGGCATGGTCTCAAGGCGCAGGTCGAAGACCACACGGTCACGCTCGGCACCCTGCGGATGATGCATAACGAGCAGGTGGTGCTCAACGGGGTCGAACGGGATATTGCCCGGTTGCAGCAGGAGGGCAAAACCGCGGTCGTGGTTGCCGTGGACGACGAGGCCGCCGGCGTGATAGCCATTGCCGATACGGTCAAGCCAACCTCACGCGAGGCCGTGGCCGCGCTGCATCGTCTGGGTATCGAGGTCGCGATGCTCACCGGCGACAACCAGCGCACGGCAGAGGCCATTGCGCAGGAAGTGGGCATCGACCGCGTGCTCGCCGAGGTCTTGCCGGCGGACAAGGTGGACGAGGTGCGCCGGTTGCAGCACGAAGGCAAGGTCGTGGCAATGGTCGGAGACGGTATCAACGACGCCCCGGCCCTGGCCCAGGCCGATGTGGGTATGGCCATCGGGACCGGCACGGATGTGGCGATGGAGGCCGCGGATATCACCCTGATGGGGGGAGACCTGCGCAGCATTCCCCAGGCCATCGCCCTGAGCAAGCGCACCCTGGCGACCATCAAGTGGAACCTGTTCTGGGCCTTTCTCTACAACGTCATCGGGATACCCGTGGCGGCGGGGGTGCTCTACCCCTTCTTCGGCATCCAGCTCAGCCCGATCATTGCAGCCGGGGCGATGGCGATGAGTTCGGTCTTTGTGGTGACGAACTCGCTTCGTCTGCGAGGGGCAATAAAATCGTGAACCGGCTTCCCTGGCCGGGGGTGCTTTCTACCGTCACCTGCCCGCCGTGGAGTTCGACCAGGCGGGCAGCCAGCACCAACCCCAACCCCGTCCCTTCGTAGTGGCGGGCCAGGCCCGTGTTAATCTGGACGAACGGCCTGAACAGCCGCTCCCTATCTTCTGCCGCAACCCCGATGCCGGTATCCCAGACGGTGAACCGAATGACCCGCTGCTCCCGGTCGGCGGTGACTTCCAGGCCGATGGACCCCTCATCGGGGGTAAACTTGACCGCATTGCTGAGCAGGTTGACGAGCGCCTGTTTCAGGCGGCGTTCATCGGCCTGGATGAGCGAAAGGTCCGTCTCCTTCTTGAAGGAGACCATCAGGCGCTTGCGGCTGGCATCCTGCTGGATAACGTCCAGGCTGGATTGGCAAAACGACCCGATGACCACCGGCGCGATCTCCAGTTTGACCCCGCCCGATTCAATATGCGACAGGTCCAGAATATCATTGATAACCGTCAGCAAGCGGTAGCCGTTCCGTTCCATGACGTGCAGAATGCGGCGCTGGTGCTCGTTGAGCGGGCCATACACTTCTTCCTGAAGCGCCTCCGAAAGCCCCAGAATACCGTTTAATGGCGTCCGCAGTTCGTGGCTCATCGCCGCCAGAAAATCATCCTTGACCCGAACCGCCTGCGTCAGTTGCTCCCGAAGGCGGTGCATCTCCCGGGCATGCTGCTGCTGCAAAGCTTCTTGCTGCTCCTGGGCCCTCCGAAGGTCTTCCTCGCGCTGGTGCAAGGTCTCTTCAAGCTGGTGCTGCTGGTGCTGGCTTCTGGTAAGCTCTTCCTGGAGGGTGGTCGTTGTGCCTTCCAGTTCGGAGACGCGCTGACGGAGCGCGGTCAACTCGTCCTGGCTCTGCCCCCGGTCCCGGTCCTGGTCCTGTCCCCCGCTGGTGGTCTTCATCGCTCGCTGCCCTGCCCTTGCTCTCCTGTTCCTGGTCCTTTCTAGCCTACCCGAATTTGCCTTTCCTGTCTATACGGAAAACCACGGAGAAAACCCGCAGGTTGCCTGGCACACTTCTACGGGGTTGGAGCCAAACATCCTGACCCGGGCCAGGAATTAAAGGTAGTCAGAGGGCGGAGAGCGGCAGGATACCGTGCTGGAGGGCATAGGTAATCAGTTCGGCGCGGGTATGCAATCCGAGTTTGCGCATAATATTCGTGCGGTGGGTTTCGACCGTGCGCGGACTGATGGAGAGCCGATGCCCAATCTCCACATTGCTGGCTCCCTGAGCTGCAAACTGCATCACCTGCCGCTCGCGGGAGGTCAGTAGCTCGGCCCAGTTCGCTCCGTCGCTGCTGGCCTGCTGAAGATAACAGCTCATCGCCCGCTCGGTCAGCGAACGGCTCAGATAGCGCCGCCCGGCCAGCACTTCGTGGATTGCATAGACCAGTTCGGACGCCCCCGCCTCTTTGAGAACATAGGAGTGTGCCCCACCATTCATCGCCGACCGGACCGCAGAATCGCGGTCGTCCATCGAAAACATGACCACCCGGCTCCACGCCGCGAGCTGACGCACCTTCCGCAGCACCTCTATCCCATCCAGGTCAGGCAACCAGATGTCCAGGATGAGGACCTCTGGTCTCAGCGTTCCCACCAGTTGGAGCACCTCAGTTCCACTAGCAGCCTCTCCTACCACGCTCCACCCGCGCTCCGCCTCCAGAATGGATTTCAGCCCATGACGAACAATCGGGTGGTCATCGGCGAGGAGGATGGTTGTCACAGGAGTATAGCTCCTTTCTGAAGGGAAACCGAGGACTCCAGGGCGGGTGCTGTGGTTCGTTCGTGCTGGACAACACCCGCTCCCTGACTTCAAACATATTCAGAAACACTTCGAGGGTGGTTTCTGCTGGTTCAAGATGCTCAGACCAGGTACAAATTCTCTTTCCCCGTGGTTATGATTATTATCGGTATGATTGTGAATATTCCTTCCCATACCATTATATAATAAAACCGGGGGAGAGGTGGCAAACCGGTGCGCCGATGATGTCGATGGGAGGAGAAGGAAAACCGATGATACAATGGAGAGCAGGAAGGGAAGGAAGGGAAGGAAGCGAAGGCAGCGAAGGAACCGACAAGAGCAATAGCGGAGAGCAAACCAGACAATGACTACATCCCCAACCTGGACCCTGACCAGAACCTACCCACGCCTGTGGTCGCTGGAGGAAGGCACGGCGATGGTCGTCACCGACCTGCACGGCGACTGGGACGCCTACCAGCGCTACCGCGACCGATTTGTCGCGCTCCAGGCGCAGGGGCAGGCCGATGGCCTCATCCTGATGGGAGACCTGATACACCGCAGTTCGCCACCGGACCACTCCCTGGAGATGGTGATGGATGTGATGGCGCTCCAGGAACACTATGGTGACGCGGTCGTCTATCTCTGCGGGAACCACGAACTCCCGCATATCTACACCTTTCTGCTCGTCAGCGGTCAGCGGGAATTCACCTCATCATTTGAAGCGGCGATGAGCCAGAGCGGGCAGCGCTCCACCATCGTCCAGTTGTTCCGCAGCCTCCCCTTCTTCCTCCGGACGCGGGCCGGCGTGAGCCTGACCCACGCGGGCGGGTCGCGGGTGATGGCGAACGAAGGCTATGCCCACACCCTCTACCACTGGGACCACCAGCACTATCTCGACTGGGCCAGCGCCCGGTTGGTGCAGACAGAAGACCTGGACGCGCTGCACGATGCCTATGCCCGAGCCTATCAGATGGATTCGTACGACGAGGTGGTGCGTTCGTACCTGGCCGTGAGCGGCCCCGATGACCCGCGCTACGATGACCTGGTGCGGGGCGACATCGTGACCGACCACCCGGACTTTGCCCTGGTCTGGGACCTGCTGTTTACCCGCTGCGAACAGACCCACGAACTGGCGCTGTATGATGGGATAGTCGAACTGATGCTCCACCAGTTGTCGGCAGAGTTTGCCCCGCAGCGGGTGCTGGTGGCCGGGCACATGAACACCCCGGGGGGGCACCGCGTGGTGGGGGGGCGGCATCTGCGCCTTTCGAGCGCCAAAAATGCCCAACCCCGCGAGGCAGGCCAGTATCTCCTGTTCGACACGGCCCACCCGGTGCGCGGGGTTGATGACCTTCGGCAGGGATTGCAGAGCGTTTTCTAACCACCCGGCTCATTCCTCCATCATCTGCCGCTGCTACGCATCGAACCCGCCCATCCCCTGCTCGCGCAGGCTCACATAACGCCCCTGCCCGATAATCAGGTGATCGAGCACGGCAATATCGAGGAGCCGGCCCGCCTCGACCATCTGCCGCGTCACGGACACATCTTCGGGGGAGGGGGTGGGGTCGCCGCTCGGGTGGTTATGCACCACAATAATCGCCGCGCTGTTGAGCTTCAACCCCTCCTTGAATAGTTCCCCCACCCGCACCGCAGAGATGTTGAGACTGCCAATGGAGACGGTGTGCGTCTTCTGGACCTTGTTCTTCGTATCGAGGCAGATAGCCCGCAAGTGCTCCTGGTCGAGGTGGCTCATCTCCACCATCATCAGCCTGGCGACATCTGCGGGGGAGGTGATTTGCACGCGGTCTTCGATGCCGAGCACTGCCAGACGGCGGCCCAGTTCGAGGGCAGCTTTCAGTTGTGCGGTCTTGGCCTCCCCCATCCCGTGCCGTCCCCGCAGATCCGGAAAGCTGGCCCGCTGGAGGCCACGCAGCCCCCCATATTCCCGCAGGAGGAGCTGCGCAAGCTGAACCACATTCATACCCGTCACCCCCACGCGCAAGAGAATAGCCAGCAACTCAGCATCCGAAAGCGCCTCCGGCCCCTGGTCGCGCAGTCGCTCCCGTGGGCGCTCGTTCTCAGCAAACTCGCGCATGCGCAGGCGATATTCCATCATCTTCTCCGACCCCCTCCCGCTCCCTGCTCGGCCTCCCGCTCCAGGTGGGGGATTACCGCCTGGGCAATCCGGGCGATGTTGCGGGCATCGTCAATTCCACGATGGTGGGTCCCCTCCAGCGGCAGGCCAAGCAGCGCGAGCGCCCGCTTCATCCCACAGGCTTCTCGCCCCTTCACTCGGGCAAATTCTCCCTTCAGGTCAATGTGCTGCTGGAAAGAACCGGGGAAGGCTACCCCATGTCTCCGGCACTCCACCTGAAGATGGTCCAGGTCATACATGCCCCAGGAATACATCACAAACGGATCGGCACCTACCCACTCAAGAAACCTGACCCAGACCGTCTTGAAATCATCTGCCTGGTCCACATCGATCTGCCGAATGGTCGTGAGGGAGCGGCAAAAATCGCTCAGCAGCGGTTCTTTGATGGGACGGACAAAGCTGGAGAACTCGCGAACGACCCGGAGCGTGGTTGCATCGAGGATGACCGCCCCGATTTCAATGATTTCTTTGCGCTCCAGACGGGCCCGTTTTTGCCAGCACGTGGACTCCAGATCAACAATGACATAGTTCATGCAGGACGTTTCACAATCTAGCAGGGTGCTTCCCTGGTATGAAAAGAATTATACCGCACTGCGGGGACAGAATCTTTCTGTGATTGTGTTAAAATACAGCCCATGGCCACCTTCCGAACGATGGGAGACCCGGAAGAGGCAGAGGGCGCAAAATAAGGAGCAAGGAGAAGGATACGGATATTGTGAAAGATTACGATACCTTGATTGCCAATATCACCCGGGCCATCGAGCAGCAGCCCGATAATGTCTACAACTACCACTGGCGCGGGCTGGTCCACCACACCTTTCAGAACCATGACGCCGCGCTCGCCGACTGCACCCGGGCCATTGAACTGCAACCCGACCAGGGCGACCACTACCACTGGCGCGGCCATGTGAACCACTCCCTCCAGGACTACCCCGCCGCCATTGCCGACTTTAGCCGGGCCATCGAACTCCAACCGGACAACGGGTTTCACTACTTCTGGCGCGGACGCGTGTACTATTCGCAGAAGGACTATGCCGCTGCTCAGCGCGATTTCACCACGACCATCGAACTGATGCCAGACGATGGACACAACTACTTCTGGCGGGGGTTGGCGACCTACAGCCTGGGCGACCATCCCGATGCCTTTTCCGACCTCGATGAAGCCATCACGCTGCAATCTGACAACGGGAACAACTATGCTATCCGGGCCATGTTCCACGAGGACCGCAAGAACTACCCTGCCGCCATCGCCGATTATACCCGTGCCATCGAGTTGCAGCCGCAAGACGGCTACAACTATCGGTTGCGAGGCCAGATTTACTACGCGCTCCAGCAGTATGACGCCGCGCTGAATGATTTGAACCACGCGGTCGAACGGATGCCGGATGATGCGATTGTCTACTCGATACGCGGGATGCTCCTCTATGATTTGAAGGACTATGCCGCAGCCCGCGACGACTTTTCCAGAGCCATCGAACGGGACCCGTATGATGGCGACCACTCCTATTCGCGCGGTCTGATGCATTATAAACTGAAGAAGTACAAGGCAGCAACCGCCGACTTCACCCGGGCGATCGAACTCCAGCCCCACGACCGCTACAACTACTGGCAGCGGTGCAAGGCGTACTTCAAGCGCCACCGCTATGGTTCGGCCCTGATGGATTTTTTCCGTATTCTCTTGAAGTAAGCAGGTACCATGACTGCCGCAAAACCATAACCATACCTACCTTATGACTATGACTATGACTATGACCACACCTATGACCATGAACACCCACCTGGATGGGAAAGACTATGATACCGCGGTTGCTGAATATACCCGGGCGATTGAACAGCACCCCAACGATGGCAACAACTATTCCCTGCGAGGGCGGGTCCACCTGGCCCACCACCACTATGAAACGGCCCTGGAGGACCTGAACCGCGCCATTGAACTGCAACCCGACAACGGCTACAACTACCGCTGGCGGGGGCGCGTCTTCTATGAGCTTCAGGACCATGAAACGGCCCTGGAGGACCTGAACCGCGCCATTGAGCTGCAACCCGAAACCTGCCAGAACTACCACTGGCGGGGAATTATTTTCTATGCGCTGGAGGAGTATGAAGCGGCCTTTGCCGACTTTTCCCAGGCGCTCACCCTCGTTCCCGACGGCCCCAAAAACCACTTCTGGCGCGGGATGACCAGCTATCACCTGGGAGACCATACGACCGCAGTAGCCGATTTTTCCCAGGCGATTGACCTGCAACCCGAGAACGGGCACACCTACTCCATGCGAGCGATGGTCCACGCCGAGCAGGAAAACTTCGCGGCGGCGGTGGATGACTACACCCGCGCCATCGCGCTCCAACCGTCCGACAGCTACAACTACTACGCCCGCGGGCAGGCCCACTATGAACTCCAGCAGTACGAAGCAGCCATTGCCGACCTGACACAGGCCATCAAGCTCCAGCCCGGCCACCTCGAAAGCCACATCGCTCGGGGGAAGGTCTATGGCGATATGAAGCACTGTGTGGAGGCCATTGCCGACTTTACCCGCGCCATCGGGCTTCAGTCCGACCGGGGCGACCTCTACCGTCTGCGCGGCCTGATGCAGCTTGAGATCAAGCGCTACACGGGTGCCATGGACGACTTCACCCGTGCGATTGAGCTTCAGCCCGACGAGAGCAAGAACTACTGGCGGCGCGGGCAGCTGCACGTGCGGGTCAAGCACTATTCCCCCGCCATTGCCGACTTCACCTGCGCTATCGAGCTTCAGCCCGACGATGATGACTACTACTATGCCCGCGGGCAGGTCTATTTCCGTCTCAAGGAATATACGACCGCGGAGGCAGACTTTACTCGCGCCATTGACCTGCAACCGGATGATGGCGATAACTCCTACTGGCGGGGCCGGACCCGATTGGCCCGCGGGGATTATGCGGCAGCGCTGGAGGATTTTGTCCGTGCGGTTGACCTCCAGCCGGACGATGGCATCAACTACCACTGGCGGGGGCAGGTCTACTACCACCAGCGCGAGTATACAGCCGCCCTGCACGATTTTACCCGTGCGATTGAGTTGCTCCCCGACAAGAGCGGAAATTACCACTGGCGCAGCCGGACCAATTTTGCACGGAGAAACTACCGCGCCGCTGCGGTGGATTATGTCCGATTTTTCATCAAGGGGTCGCGGCGGCGGGGGTAGCCCGGTGCTGGCTCCTCCTCGGCCACCAGCCGCAGGTAGGAGGGGGGAACGTGGTCAACCAGCCACACCCCGTTGGCCGAGCAGAAGAAAGCGTACCCATCTCGATGCATGGCCGCGGTATCTACGGCCAGGATAGACGGTCGCCCATGCCGGCTCCCCACCTTGCGAGCCGTAGGAATATCCTTCGAAAGGTGGACGTGGTGTCGCGACATCCTGTGCAACCCCTCGCGCAGGATGGATGCTACGGCGCGGTGGCCAGTACCGTGGTAGAGCGTGTCGGGAGGAGTGAGCGGCTCCAACCCCAGGTCAATGGTGACGCTGTGCCCTTGATTGGCGCGGATGCGGGTGCCGCTCGGGTCGAACGCGAACCGCTGCTTGTCGTTCGTGGCCACCACGTCTGCCAGTTCGTCCCGACTGATGGGAAAGTTCTGATGGGCGCACGCCGCCAGCAATTCATCCACCGCGACCCACCCGCCAGGCGCGAGGGTCAGCCCCAGGTGCTCCGGCTGGTGGCGTAAGTACTTGCGGAGGTATTTGCTCACCCGAATGATGCGCTGCTGGTTCATCCCTGTTCCGTCCCTGCCCCTCACTCACACCTCTTTCTTGCAAAAATACCAGTCCACACACTCGAATCCCTTTTCCTGACGAGAAGCAGCGTCTTCTATCGTCTTTGGTGGCGGAAGAATGACCTTGTCGCCCGGCTGCCAGCCTTCGGGGGTGGCCACGTTGTGGGTGTCTACGGTTTGCACCGCTTCGAGCAGACGCAGGATTTCAGCCACCGAGCGACCAACCCGCACCGGGTTGTGCATCATGGCCCGCAGCACCGACTTGTCGTCAATCAGGTAGGTGGTACGTCCGACGGACCTCTCGCCGGTCGGGAGGCGAACAATCATGTGATAGGCACTGGCAACCTTGCGGGCGGAGTCGGCGATGATGGGGAAGGGGAGCGTCACGCCAAACTTCTCCTTGATATTGAATACCCACGCCAGGTGCGAACCAACGCTGTCCACCGACAGCGCCAGCAACTCGCAGTTGAGCTTCTGGAAGGCTTCATAGTGGTGGGCAAAGGCGAGGAACTCGGTGGCGCAGGCGGGTCGAAAATCGGCCTGGACCGAGAAGAGGAGCAGCCACTTGCCGCGGTAGTCCGCCAGTTTTCTGGGGCCGTGGGTCGTCGTGGCTTCGAAGTCGGGGGCCGGCTCGTTCACGCGAAGGATGGGTTCGGCTGGTTGTGGTTCACCTGCTGGTTGCATGATTCAAAAAACCTCCTTATGACCTGACAATCAGATACATTCTCCCCTGATGGTGGAGACCAGAGTACCCCGGGGGATATTCCCCACGGAAACCCGTGGCCATTATACCACAGGCTTCTTGACGCATCGGGGGGAGTGGGGTACGATACCTGCGGGGGCGACCTTGCGCCTCCCCAGGTGAAAGCAGCAGGCACAATGATGGCTGAAGAACACGAGCGAGAGCACGAACACGAACACGAACAGAACCGACCCGAATGGGTCCCGCGGGGTGGGGGCCGGGCGTTTACCACCCATGTGCTGAAAGGGGTTGAAGTGGAAGGAGGACACGACGGGATGCCCAGACAACCCGCGCACTCCCAGAGACAGAGCGTACCGGAGCGAACGAACCGCCGACGGAAACTCTCGGTTGAGGACTATGTCCAGGGGGTATTGCACCACGACCGGACGATTCTTGCCCGCACCATCACCCTGATAGAGAGCAACGCCCACCCTCACATCGAGACAGCGCAGGAGGTGCTGCGCCAACTGCTCCCCCACACCGGTCAGTCCATCCGCGTGGGCATCACGGGGGTGCCGGGGGTCGGCAAGAGCACCTTCATTGAAGCCCTGGGGTGTCTCCTGTGCGAGCAGGGGCACCGGGTGGCGGTGCTGGCAGTTGACCCGAGCAGCAGCGTCACGGGGGGGAGCATCCTGGGCGACAAGACACGCATGGAGCGATTGTCACGCGAGCCTGCGGCGTTTATTCGTCCTTCTCCCGCTGGCGGGACGCTCGGCGGGGTGACGCGCAAGAGCCGCGAAACCATCCTGGTGTGCGAGGCAGGCGGCTTTGACGTCATCCTGGTGGAGACGGTGGGCGTCGGGCAGAGCGAGGCAACGGTCCGCTCGATGACCGATTTCTTCTTGCTGCTGGTGCTGACTGGCGCTGGCGACGAGCTTCAGGGCATCAAGAAGGGGGTGATGGAGCTTGCGGACGCGATTGTGGTCAACAAGGCGGATGGGGACAACAAGGCCCGCGCCATCGCCACCTCCCACGACTATAACCACACGCTGCACTACCTGGCCCCGGCTACCGAAGGATGGGACACCCGGGCGTATACCTGCTCGTCCCGGACGGGCGAGGGGATTGCAGACATCTGGGGGGTGGTCGAGGATTTTCGCCACCAGATGACGGCTTCGGGGGTGCTGGCGGCCCGGCGGCGTTCCCAGACCCGCGACTGGGTGCAGGCTATGATAGAAGAGCACCTGAAAACCCGCTTCTTCCGCCACCCGGCGGTCCAAAACCGGCTTCCCCAGATTGAGGAGGCGGTAGTAGGGGGGGCGATGCCGGCGGCGGCGGCGGTCCAGGAGTTGCTCGAAGTGTTTGAGGGGGCATGAACCGGGGAGGGGAGAGTATCCCTCTATTCATACGCCAGCACGTTCCGAATGGTCAACCGCGAAGCGTTCCACGCGGGGATGGAGCAGGCCAGAAATGCAATCACCAGCGCAATCCCGAGCCACACCAGCGCCCCCGGCACGGAGAAAGCGTAGCTCAAGGGCGCTCCCGTGAACAGCGTCCCCACGGCGTGGCTGAGCAATAGCCCGATGGGAACCGCCAGCAGGATGCTGAATAGCCAGCTGATGAGGCTCATCATGAGTCCCTCGACCAGCACAATCTGCTGGATGGAAAGATTCGACGCGCCGATGGCTCGCATCACCCCGATTTCGCGGGTGCGTTCGAGCACGTTCATGCTCATCGTCCCCGCCATGCCCAACCCCCCGACCACCGCGGTCAGCACGGCCATAATCAGCAGGCTGTAAATGATAATGTTGAACATATCCATCTGGGACTGGTAATCCGCAGCGCGGGTAGTGCTGCTGCTCACGTCCAACCCCCCCAGACGGAAATGTTCCTCCAACTGCTCCTGCACCTGTTCCTGAAACGCCGCATCGTGCCGCGTCGTCACCACCCGTACATTGTCGGCCACGCCCTGCTCGCGGGCTTCGCGCTCAAAGTAGGGACGGTTGGCATAGGCCATCAATTCGTTGCCAAACCCGATGAAGATACCCACCACGCGCCAGGCAATCTCCCGTCCCTTGATTTTGAGCGTGATGGTATCGCCCACCTGGATGTCGGTCTCCTTCTTCACCAGCCCGGTGCTCACGGCGATGCCATTTTCGTCCTCCGGGTCCAACCAGCGCCCTTCCAGCATCTCCGGCTGGAGCAGGGTGGACCCCTCCGGCGGAGCCGCCAGGTAAATCGTATCGCTTTCGGTCTGGTCGGAGCGCAGGCGGCGGGAAGAGGTCGACCCCCACGTCTCTGCATGGACGACGCCCGGCACCTGCAAGGTCTCCTGCACAATCTCCTCACTGCGGTAGTCCCCATCGAAGTCTACGTACACATCGTAGCGCACATGCGCCCCGAACAGTTCGTCCAGGGTCAGCACAACCGACTCCTGGGCGCTGAAGACGGCAATGAAGGTTCCCCCCGCCAGGGTCAGGGTCGTCAGCGTGAGGATGAGCCGCCCCTTGCGGCGGAAGGTGTTGCGCAGCGAGAGCAGCACCGGGCGCGGCAACCCGCGTATCCGGTTGATGATGCGGTCCACCAGGCTCGTGCCGAAGCTCCCCGCCCCGCTGGTCGCATCGAGCGCCTCGCGCACGGTCATGGTTGAGCCGCGAAGGATGGAATAGATCGAGG
>DAOTUF010000303.1:0-10519 GCA_034437495.1 Chloroflexaceae bacterium
GCGGAGAAGTCCCGCGTGGCGCAGGGGAGCTTGCAGGAGGAGCTTCAGTGGTTGCAGGACCAGCAGGCTATCCTGCAACAGCGGATACAGGATATCCAGCAGATATTGCCTGACATACAACCGATGGTATAATAGGCCACACGTGAGAGAGAAGGAAACCAGAACTGGAAACCGTAGAAGGAGGTTTCTGCGTATGGGTGAGGAAAACGATTTCACTGCGCTTATCTATGCGAACGGTATCAGTGCCGCGGATGGCAGCTACTTGCTGGAGCCGCAAACGCCAGACCACATTGTAGACCGGGCCCTGAGACGGGGGGGGGAACCAGACCCGCACACGGAGGACCTGAAAAAAAGAACTGGTTTTCTGGATTACCGCCCGATAGCCGGCGTTGACCCCAATGACCTGCGCCAGACCGGGTGGGGCATCATCTTTGCCCGGAGCGACGATGCCCACGTCGAAGCCATTCGGCAGGCGCTCGGCCCGCTGCTGGCGCTGCGCAGCCGGCAGGCCGGTCCGCTCTACCGCGAGTTTCTGGGGCGTGAGGGGTACCTCAAGGGTTGGGACAAGAGCACCTTTCTCCGGGAGTTCGGGGTGGGCAGTGGAGCCGTTGACCCGGAGAAGGGCGTTCCCTATTACCTCCTCATCGTGGGAAATCCCGAAGCCATTCCCTACGATTTTCAATATCAGCTTGACGTTCAGTTTGCCGTGGGGCGCATCTTCTTTGAGGACGAGGCAGGCACCCCCGACCTGGAAGCCTATGCCCGCTATGCGCGGAGCGTGGTAGCCGCAGAAATGGGGCTGGTTGCGCTGCCGCAGAAGATGGCACTTTTCGGCGTGCGCAACCCCGACGACCCGGCGACCATACTCAGTGCCGACCATATGATAGCCCCGCTCGCAGACCTGGCCCGGGAGGACTACCCGGACTGGGATGTCGAAGTGGTGCGCGACACCGCAGATACCGCGGTCGCCACGAAGGAAACCCTTGGCCACCTGCTTGGTGGCGACCGCACCCCCTCGTTTCTCTTCACCGCCAGCCACGGGATGGGCTTTCCGAACGGGCACGCCAGCCAGCACCGCCACCAGGGGGCCTTGCTGTGCCGCGACTGGCCCGGCCCGCGAGCCGGGCGCGGCCAACCTATCTCGCCCGACCACTACTTCGCGGGGGAAGACCTTCGCCCGGAGGCGCGGTTGCTAGGGACCATCGCCTTCTTCTTTGCCTGCTACGGGGCCGGTACGCCGCAGTGGGATGAGTTTAGCCGGAACCCCAACAACCCGTCAGGGAGCCGGGCCGAGATAGCCCCGAAGCCCTTCCTGTCGCACCTCCCGCTCACCATGCTCGCACACCCCAATGGCGGGGCGCTGGCGGTGGTGGGGCACATCGACCGGGCGTGGGGGCATTCGTTCTTGCTCGAAACCCGCGACCCGTTGCAGAAAACGCAGATCCAGGCATTTCAGAGCACCTTCGAAGAGATGATCCAGCTTGGTTCGCGCATCGGGTGGGCCTTTGAATATCTGAACCAGCGCTATGCGGAAATCTCCTCCGACCTGACGGCCGCGCTCGATGTGTTCGAACGGGACGAAGCCTATTTGAAAGAGCAGGAAAAACGCCAGATAAAGCAGCGCCTGGCCAACCAGTGGACCGCCAACAACGACGCCCGCGGTTATGTCATCCTCGGGGACCCGGCGGTGCGCCTGCCCATTGCCGCCGATGCCCCGACCGCTCCCCGTCCCACGCTGGCGGACATTGCGGACCGGCTGCCGGCCGAGGGTCCCCCCTCTATCGACACGCAGAAGATGATAGACCAGGCCCGCGAAGAGCTTGCGGCAGCACGGGCCCGGGTTGACGCGCTGGAAGGCGACCTGAAGGAGGCGAGGGGGCGCGTTGAGGCACTCGAACGTGAGATTGTCATACTTGGTGGAACCCTGGAATAGGAGACACCGCGGGAGGGGAATGGTAGGGTGATGAGTGAAAAACTGCTGTATGCCAATGGGATACACGGGGTGAGCGGTGACTACCTGCTCTCCCCCCGCCGACCGGAGGACCTCGCCGCCATTGCCCTGAGCAGTGGCCCCGACCGTGGCAGCGCCCACTGGCATACCCTCCAGTCCCGCGCCCGCTCAAAGACGCTGCCCTATGGGGGACACGCTCCCTCCCTCGACTACCAGGACCTCGCGCAGGTGGGGTGGGGGATTCTTTTTGCCGATGCCGACGAGGAAACCACCCCCGCGATACGCGAGGCGTTGAGCGTCCTGCTCGAATATCGCAAGAAGCAGGCCGGCTCCTTCTACCGCGAATTGACCGGCCCCGACGCCTACCGCGCCGGCGAGAGCGGTCACGACTTTCTGGCTCGCCACGGCGTCGGGCCGGGGCCATTCGACCCCTCCCGCGGGATGCCCTACTACCTGCTCATCGTCGGTCATCCGGAGACCATCCCCTATGCGGTTCAGGATGATCTTGGGGTCCAGTTTGCGGTGGGGCGTCTCTCCTTCGAAACGCTGGATGAGTATGCCAGCTACGCCAAGAGCGTAGTGGTGGTCGAAAGCGGCAAGCTGACGCTGCCTCCGCAGGCGGCCTTCTTTGGCGTGCGCAACCCCGATGACAAGGCGACCATCCTCACGTCCAACAAGCTGGTCATCCCGCTGGCGGAGCATATCACCCTGGGGCAGACGCAGTGGGAAGTTGCCGCCGTGGTCAAGGAGGAGGCCACCCATTCCCGCCTGAGCCACCTGATAGGGGGCGACGAAACCCCGGCCATCCTCTTTGCCGCCAGCCACAGCGTCGGGTTTCCGCCCGGCCACCCGAACCAGCTTCCCCACCAGGGCGCGTTGCTCTGTCAGGACTGGCCCGGTACGCGGCGGTGGGAGGGTCCCATCCCCCAGGATTTCGTCTTTGCCGCGGATGACCTCGACTCCAGTGCTCGCTTGCTTGGCACCATGATGTTCCTGTTCAGCAGCTTTAGCCTGGGCACCCCGGCGCAGGATGTCTTTGCCTCGCCCGGGGGAGGAACAGGAGGAGCAGCGGAACCAGGGCAGGGCCTTGCTCCCCGCGCCTTCCTTGCCCGCCTCCCCCAACGGCTGCTGTCCCACCCCAATGGGGGAGCGCTGGCGGTGGTGGGGCATACGGGGCGCGTGTGGGGCTATTCGCTCCTGCTAGGCAGCAAAGACCCCACCCGCCTGACCCAGGTGCAGGTGTTTGAAAGCATGCTGCGGGGCGTGATGAATGGCGACCGGCTCGGGGTAGCGTTTGACTATCTGCGGCTCAACTATGCGACCCTGGCGATGGACCTGGCCCACGATACCGACGAGTACGAGATGGAAGCCCAGTGGCTCGACGAACACGAGAAGCAGTCTCGCAGGCTCAACCTGGCGGGGTTGTGGACCGCCACCCACGACGCCCGCGCCTATGCCATTCTCGGGGACCCGGCGGTGCGTCTGTCGCTCAGCAGCGGGACGGGCCAGGTCAGACGCCCGACGCTCAAGACGCTGACCCTGCCGCTGGCGCTCAAAGCGCGGCTTGTTGACCGGCTGTCGGGACGGCTCCCGAAGTCCCTACCCGCAATCGAAACCGAGACCAGGACCGAGGAGAGCGGCATGAGCGAAGAACAACCGATGCAGGAGCGCGAAGACCGGGAACAGGAGCAGGAGCAGGAGCAATCAGCCAGCAAGGTTGAGGCATCGGGGGGAACCACCCCCCCGGCCCACCGCACCATCCGTGCCCGGCTGGAAGGTCTGGCAAAAAGCGACCCGCTGCGCCCGGGGAGCACCTGCGAACTGCGGTTCAATGTCGATTTTGCCCCTTCCCCATCTCCCACCGGTGCCGACCCGCACGGGAGCGGGGAACAGCGGGAAGGGGAGCGAGAACGAGAACGAAAAGGGGAGGCACAGAGTGAACCGCATGAACCGCGGTTTGTGGAAATCCTGGTGCTCCTGGAAACCAGCGACGTGACCATCTATGGCGAGCAGCAGCAAACGCTGGTCGTCCCCTGCGCTGCGGGCCGCTCCAAAAACACCCTGACCTTCTGCATCGAGCCGAAAAGTCCCGGTCCCGCCACGTTGACCGCGCTGTGCTTCGCCAATGGTCGCCCGTGCCAGAAGATGACCATCACGCTCCAGGTCGAGCAGGACGGGCAGGAGGAACAGGACAGGCGGACGGAGCCGGTTGAAATCCCTGCACGTCTCCAGACGGCAGTCAGCGGTCTGACCCTCGACAGCGGCATTGCCCGGGCGCTCCGCCCGCAAGCGGAACCGCGTACGCCCGAGCACGACCGCCCCACCATCAGCTTGACGCTCATTCGGCAGGAGGGGGGCTATCGGGGTATCCTCAAGGAGGCGAACGGGGGAAGCACCCGCGCCTTCCTCAGCCTCAGCGAGACACGCCTTGCCACCTTGCTGGCCCGGACCCGCGACGACCTCCGCTACGTGGCGTCGTCGCGCCTGGACGGGGAAAACGTCTATCAGTTGGAGAACACCAGCATCCCCGCCGAGGTCCACGCGGCCTCGCTCAAGACGCTGGCAAAGCTCGGCTTCTACCTCTACCAGCAGCTTTTCTATGCGCCCGGCAATGGCCCGGACGCCCACGCAATGGGCACGCTGCTGCGGCGCATCTCGCAGCACCGCAGCCTCACGATTGACATTGTGGCGGAGCACGTGGTCTTCCCCTGGGCGCTGCTCTACGACCGCCCTACCCTCGATGCCGACCGCGTTGAGACGGACGGGTTCTGGGGCTTCAAGCACATTATCCAGGTGCTCCCCGAGTTCAGGGTCCCAACGACGCTCCCCTTCGACCCGGACATCGTGGTCGAGGATACGCTCCGGGTAGGCTTCTTCTTCGATGAAACGATAGACCATCGCGCCGGATACCCCGTCGTACAGCAGCAGCGCGAGGGGTTGCGGGCGCTGCTGAACATCACCGTCAGCGACTACGCGACCGGCCAGGACCTCGCCACCCGGCTGTCCCACCCGGAAGCCCCGGAACAGGTGCTCTACCTCTGCTGCCGCGTGCCCTCCCCCCTCCCCGACGCACCGGAAGCGGAGCAGGGCGAAAACGCTCCTGCCCTCATCCTTTCGGACGGGGCTATCTCTCTTGATGACCTGGTTGGGCAGGCGTCCCCTCCCCGCCCGCCGCTCAAGCAAGCTCCGCTGGTCTTTCTCAACCTCTGTCAGAGCAGCACGTTTCCCCCTTCGCTCTATGGCGAACTGGTGCCCTCCCTGCTCAGTCGGGGAGTGCGTGGGGTCATTGGCCCCGAAATAGACCTCCCGGAGCGGTTCGGGGCTGAGTTTGCGCGGGCCTTTCTCCAGCGGTTGGCTGCTGGCGACCGTCCGGTGGGGGAAATCCTCTTGCAGCTTCGGCAGGACTACCTGAAAAAGAACAACATCCTGGGGTTGCTCTATACGCTCTACGGCAGCGGCAGCATCACCGTCCGACGACAGGCCGCCGCAGCAGAAGCCACCCCCGCCGAGCAGGAAGACCACCCCCCGGCCCCGGATACCATCCCGGAGGCCGGGTTGTCATTTGGCATCCGGGGGAGCATACCGCCAGCACCAGTATCTCCAGGGTCGCCAGGTGTGGGGAGCATCCCCGAAACCATGGGGCCGGGGGTTTCCTTCGGGGGGATGTTCGACAACTTTTTCCACAGCGAACCATCTTCCCCACCCGATGTCTCGCCCGATCAGCTTGAGCAGACCCGGGCGGGTCTGTGGCAATCGGTGCAGGAGTTTTCCCACAAACTCGGGGAGACGCTCAAGCAGATGATGAGCGAGGTTTCGACCCTGGAGGTGTCAACGTACGTCAGCGACGAGGTTTCGGCGCAGCAACAGGAAGCACTGCTGCGAGCCTATACCCGCATCATGTTCGATGGCGATATTGAGTCGCACGTCCCTGCCGATGGGGATGATATTGATGAAACCCTGTGGCAGATGCACCTGGATATGGTGGAGCGGGCGCAGGAGCACCGCACCGCCCTGCTCAAGACGCTGGCTGAGGCAGCCACCGGCCTGGTCGATATGCTCAAGTAGGAACGTGAGAACGTGAGAACCTGGGAACGTGGCGGTCCCGTCGGACGAGGAGGGAAAGAAGAGAAGAGGGGAAAACCAGCGGTTTCCGGTGATGCTTTTGCATTGATGGTGGTGGAGGTGAGGGGGATCGAACCCCTGACCTCGACAGTGCGATTGTCGCGCTCTCCCAAACTGAGCTACACCCCCACGCACGGCTCAGTATAGCACAGACTGCGAACCCATGTCAAGGGAGTGACAGGCTCCCGTCCATGTGATATGATAGAGTGGTTTGAACGGGTTGCGTGCCCGATAGAAGCGAACCGTCCGGGACGTCCGGGCCATTGACGACCCCCCTGGACCAGAACAAGGAGAGACATCCAGACCATGATACAACACCTGCTGACCGGAAGCCGCTACCTCATCATCATTTCCGCCCTCTGTATGCTCTTTGCTGCCATTGCCCTGACTGTCTATGGTGGTATCCTGACCACTCAGGTTATCACCGACACCGTCTTGACGGCCAGTGTGAGCAGCAAGGGAGCCAAAAAGCTCATCATCCATTTTATCGAACTGGCGGACCTCTTCCTGCTCAGCACCGCCCTCTACATCATCGCCATTGGCCTGTACGAACTCTTTATCCAGGAACTCAACCTACCCAACTGGCTCATCATCACCGACCTGGATATGCTCAAGGAAAAGCTCATCGGGGTCATCGTGGTGGTGTTGAGCGTCTTTTTTCTCGGGCAGGTGGTTGCCTGGGATGGGCAGCGCGATTTGCTCAACTACGGGGGAGCCATTGCCCTGATCATCGCCACGCTTACCTACTTTATTGGCCAGAAGTCCAGCAAAAAGGCCCGTCTCGAAGATAAAGGCAAAAGCAAAGACAAAAACATAGTGCAAGGATAAAGATACGGAAAGGAACCCACCTGTGAACACGCCACTGGCCGGAATCATTATGGGGTCGCGCTCGGACTGGGAAACCATGCGCCACGCCGTGCAGACCCTCGAACACCTCGAAATCCCCTTCGAAGTGCGTATCGTCTCGGCGCACCGCACGCCCGAACTGCTCTACGACTATGCAGGAACCGCCGAACAACGCGGTCTGGAAGTCATCATCGCGGGGGCGGGGGGGGCAGCCCACCTCCCCGGCATGGCTGCCTCCCGCACCGCACTGCCAGTTCTTGGCGTCCCCATCCAATCGCAGGCGTTGAACGGCCTGGACTCGCTCCTCTCCATCGTCCAGATGCCCGCGGGAGTCCCCGTCGGAACCCTCGCCATCGGGCGGGCCGGGGCCGTGAATGCCGCGCTCCTGGGTGCTGCTATCCTGGGCAACAAGTATCCCCACATCCGGACCGCGCTTCACCGCTACCGCGACCAGCAAACCCAGACCGTGCTCGATAACCCCGACCCCCGCAGTCAGGGAATGATCGCATGATTGGGATTATAGGGGGGGGCCAACTGGGCCGGATGCTGGCGCTGGCAGGCTATCCACTGGGTCTGACGTTCCGCGTGCTCGACCCGCAGCCTGCTGCGCCTGCCAGCCATCTGGCCGAACACGTGGTCGGGCGCTACGACGACCAGGACGCCCTGAGCCGCTTTGCCCGCGATCTGGTCGTCATCACCTACGAATTTGAGAGTATCCCCATCGAGTCGGTGCGTCTCCTCGCCCGGAGTTGCCCGGTCTACCCTCCCCCCGAAGCGCTCGCAACGGCTCAGGACCGCCTGCTCGAAAAGCACTTCTTCCAGCGGCTCGGTATCCCCACCTCGACCTTTGCGCCCATCCACCAGCGTGCGGACCTGGAGGCTGCGCTCGAGCAGTTTGGCCTGCCTGCCATGCTCAAGACGCGGCGCATGGGGTATGACGGCAAGGGGCAGGTCATCCTGCGCACCCCGGAAGATATGGTGTACGCCTGGGAACGCCTGGGGCAGCACGCGCTCATGCTCGAAAGCCTGGTCCCCTTCGAACGCGAAGTCTCGCTCCTCGCGGTCCGCGGGCAAGACGGGGCAACCCGCTTCTACCCCCTCATCGAAAATACCCACCACGAGGGCATTCTCCACCGCTCACAGGCCCCGGCCCCCGATGTGTCGCCGCACCTCCAGACCGAGGCGGAAACGTACGCACACCGCGTCCTCAACGCGCTGAACTATGTTGGCGTGCTGGCCATCGAATTTTTCCAGTTTGGGGAAACGCTGCTGGCCAACGAAATGGCCCCCCGCGTCCACAACTCCGGCCACTGGTCTATCGAGGGGGCCGAAACCAGCCAGTTTGCCAACCACCTGCGGGCCATCTGCGGCTTCCCCCTCGGGTCAACCGCGCTGCTCGGCACCTCCGAAATGACCAACCTTATCGGCACACTCCCCGACCCGGCCTCCGTGCTGTCCGACCCGGACGCTCACCTCCACATCTATGGCAAGCGCCCCCGCCCCGGGCGCAAGCTTGGGCACATCACCCGCTGCACCCGATAGATCAAGATCAGGACCAGCAACCAGCAGCCAGCAACCAGACCCGAGCAGAAAAACCCCCTCCGGACTGGCAAAGCCGCGAGGGGGTATCGGTCATCGGTCATCGGTCATCGGTCACAGGTTATCGACAGCGGGGGGCAGGGAGATGCTACGGGTTGCTCCCTGCCTCGCGCTGCGGCTCTGGTCGGGCAACCCGCACCGTCGTCCAGTTGGGAGCCAGGATATCCTTGGGAGTAAACACCAGGCCATACACCTCCGGGCGCATCAGGATGTTCATGCGCGGGTTGTAGAGGGGGAGCCAGCCGACTTCCGTGATGGCAATCTGTTCGGCCTGGTTATACAGTTCCAGACGTTGTTGGCGCTGCTCCAGTGCGCCCATCCGGTCGGCCTGGTCAACCAGTTCATCGAAGCGGGGGTTTGACCAGTGACCATTGTTGTTGGACGAACCGGTGCGAAGCTGCTGCGAAAGGAAGTTCTGGGGGTCGGGGTAGTCGGCTCCCCAGATGCTCAGGTACATCTGCAATCCGTTTTCCGGGTCGTGAAAGGTCTCGTCAAGGCGCTGGCTGAAGGTCGCCAGGTCCAGCCCCTCGAGCTGCACCGTAATGCCCAACGTATCGCGCCAGAAGCGCTGGAGCGTCTGGGCGACCAGCGCATTGTCCCCCTCCTCGCCGTAGGTCAGGGTGATGGGGGGAAGTTCCTGCCCCGAGAGGTAGCCGGCCAGACGCAGGGCGGCCCGGGCCGCGTCCGGGTCGAAGGTCAGGGTACTGACGGGGAGCTTCGACCCCGCCAACCCCTGCGGGAGGATACGGGCCGTTGGCTCGGCTGTGCCCGACAGCACCCGCTGCGTCAGCTCATGGCGGTCTACCCCGAGCGCAAATGCCTTGCGAACGAACGCATTGTCGAAGGGGTGGAGATGATTGTTAAACCCGACGTAGCGCACGGCCAGGGCCGGAGCCGAGCGGAAATCGGGCAGGTCTTCGACTTCGGACACGTACGCGGCGGGGATACTGGCCTGTGGATTGCCCACGATATCCAGCGTGCCCTGCCAGTAGCGCTGGTAGGCCAGTTCGCTGTCCTGGTAGAAGGGCATCGAGACGGTATCGACGCCCGGCCTGCCGCGCCAGTAGTGGGGGTTCATCTCCAGGATAATGGTCTCATTGGGCCGCCACTCCCGTACCCGAAACGGCCCGGTGCCAAAGGCGTGGCGGGTCCAGGCGTCTCCCTCGCGCTCAATCAGGTGTTGCGGCACGACAAAGGTGTTGGGAAAGGTGAGCCAGGAGAGGAAGTAGGCCAGCGGAGCATCCAGTTCGATTTCGAGCGTATAGGCATCAATCGCCCGCACCCCGCTGACCGTCTCGGCCCGGCCCTCTATCACATCCGCAGCCCCGACGATGTGCTTGAGATGGGTAGGAGCCGAATACGCCCCGGTCTCTGGCGAGAGCGCCCGATTGATAGAGTAGCGGAAATCATGGGCCGTCACCGGTGTGCCTGCCTCGTCGCCAAAGGTGAGATTGCGACGGATGGAGAAGGTATAGGTCCGTCCATCCTCGCTCACCTGCCAGCTTTCGGCTCCATCTGGCTGCACAATCAGGTCCTCGTCCAGGCGCACCAACCCCCCGAACACCAGGTTCATCACCATAATGGACTGCTGCTCGTTGGCGTGGGCCGGGTCGAGCGAGGCGATATCCTGCACCCCCACCACGCTCCAGCGCAGTTCACCCCCGTGGGGAAGACCGTCGGGAACGGCATCGTCGGGAGCACAGGCAACCAACCCCCCCCCCATCACCAGCACTATCACCACCACCAGAAACCTGACCCCGACCCCGACCATTCTGACCATCCCATCCTCGCTGCCGCACCGGGCCTTGCCCTTCGTGCGCGGGTCAGAAAACCTATTTTTTCCTCTCATAGTGCGTTCCTGTTCTGTCCCTGCTGCTACTTTCTTTGTGTTCAAATGTACTCGAAAGTACGCTTTGTCCATTTCCAAAATTCCTGCTTCCACCGGCATCGCCTTCTCACTTGAAGGGCTTACACGCAGTCCACAGGCGTCTTTTACGTCCC
>DAOTUF010000304.1:0-6385 GCA_034437495.1 Chloroflexaceae bacterium
GCTAGCAGATCAATTGCCGATTGGCGCAGCAGGTCGCCAGAGAGCCGACGCTGGCACAGGATGTAGCGGGTGTCACGGGTATACTCTACGCCGTTGAGCCAGAACGTGCGACGGCTGAAGGACAGTTCGTTGCACTCGTCGCGTCCCGTATCGTAGCCATTGAACGACTCGGTCAGTTCCTCAACCTGGCGCTGCGTGGGGCCATCTGTCCAGTTTACGTAGATGGTTTCGTAGCCGCCTTTGCGGACGGTAAACTTCGTGCCTGGCCAGGCGCGTTTTAGCGCAGCGCGGATCTCCTGTGCGGTTCCCACGGTTGAAATTTCCATAACAAAGGCAGGGGCCGGTGGGTGGCCCCCGCCGTCCTCCTTTCCTGTCTAATGCGCGATATGCAGCACTCGGTAGGCACGGCCCTGCTCGTCGTGCCACCACCACTGGTGGTAGCGGTAGACCATGTGGTCCTTCCGCAACCAGTCCTCGAAGAAATATTCGTCCAGGAGCGGTCCCCGCCCCATCTCCCTGGCGATCCTGCACAGGTCGTCGTAGGTGACGAGTTGTCCGCCCTTCTGCTCCTCCCGCACCGCCTCCATGAGGGGCACCAGCAGCGAGAGGTTTTCGCCCTCGTAAACGTCTACTTGTATGGCTTCCTCGTACTCCCCATCAAAACAGGTGATTTCCAGCACGTACTGCTGTGCTTTGTGGGGGAACGGCTCGTCCTCAATGTGGAGGGTGAGATTGCCGATTTGTTGGATCATTGGCCTGCTCCCATTGCATTCCGCACAGCCTCCAGGCACCGTTCCTCGGCACTCTGGAGGTTCTCCTGATACCAGTCCTGCCGTCCTCCATCCTGCTCTGCCGCGATGGTCTGCTGCCAGCCGATGGCCCTGGCTGCAAAGAACTCCGCAACCAGGTGCCATTGCCCGTCCTTCTCACAGCCGTACACGTAGTCGGCTCCGTGCGCGGCGCGGTTGGTGGGGCCGCCTCCAAAGTTGTCGCTCGCGTTTAACATGGTTCTGTCCTTTCTGAAGCCCCAGGCCGCGGCGCTTTCGAGCGCGACCTGGGGCATATCCGCTACGGCGCTGGTTCGCTCCACTGCGCGATGAGGGCGGCAATCGCCTCTGCCGCGCAGCGGGCCAGGGCCGCGCCGAGCGGGTCGCCGCCCTCCTGGTATTGGTGCTGTTGCCGTTTGTAGTCTTGCTGCACCTGACGGGCCATTTCCAACATCTGCTGTGCGTTCAAGGTACTCATCAGAAACGCTCCTCTGCTGCTCGGAGAATGCCCTGGTCCAGCGCCTGCTCCAGCAGCGTATAGATGGCGTATGCCCCTTCCTCGAAGCCTTCCGCCATCAGGCGGTCAGCGTACTCTTTCGCCTGGTTCGCAAGCCAATCCTTTCGGTTGAACTTGCCAGGCTTCGGGAGGTCGTCCCTGGTCGGCAGGCGCGTCTTGCGGGCGCGTTTCCCGTTGCCCTCGACCAGTTGCTTCGTCCAGAACTGCTCCAGGTCGAACATGGATTCCTGGTTCTGTTCGGCCAGCAGGTCCGCGCAGACCTGACTGAACTCCCCGATGGTGGGCTTGCGTTCGCTCTGCTGAAACACGCGCAGCGCGATGATCTGGCGGTTGTGGTCCAGAGCCGCCAGAGCGTCCGCGTGGCTGCGCGGCAGGTCGCCGCTGCGAACCAGCTTCTGGATGTCGGGGAGCAGATTGAGCAGCGCCAGCATCCGCTGCACCCGGTCGGCGGTGACATTGGCGCGGCGGGCGCATTCGGCCACGCTCCATCCGTAGGCGGCTATGGCCTGCTGGTAGCCGGTGCCTTCATCAATCGGGTCAATGTCCTGGCGGTGGGTGTTTTCGGCCAGCATCACCGAAGTGGCTTCTTCGTCGCCCATCTCTCGCACGATGGCGGGGATGGCTTCCCATCCCAGAAGCTGCGCGGCGCGGGTGCGGCGCTCCCCGGCCACAAGCTGCCATTTGCCCGGCTCCCCTGGCACTGGACGTACAGTGATGGGCTGCGCCAGGCCGACCGTCCGCATGCTCTCGGCCAGGCCGTCCAGGTTGGAGAACACCGTGCGGTTGTTCAGACCTGTTACAATGGCCGATAGGGGGATGTTCGTTATACTGATCACAGATTTCCCCTTTTTGTGGGGGGCAGGGTGAGTGCCTGTCCCCCGCATTCTTGCCCTTGAGTTATCGAATACGCGCCCATTTTACGGAGTGGAAGCCGTGGTCGCTCTTGCGCCACACCTGGCTGACAAGCTCCTGGGGCACCGGTAGGTGCCATTCGCCATCCCCGCGGCACCAGTCGGGGTCTGCCCTGCGTTCGCCATAGGCCAGGTTCAGGCCGCCATCGACACAGATGCCGACGACGTGCCCCTCCCGCCAGGCCGGGCCGCGGCCCGTCTCTTCAACCACTACCCAGTCGCCCTCGCGGATGGACAGGTGGGCCAGCAGTTCGCGCACCACCTCTCTCGCGGGGACGGCGTAGGATATGGCCTCCGATTCCAGCGTCAGATGGGTGCTGCTATCGGGGAAGATGTTGATGTAGGTTTCTTCGCAATGCGGGTTGACGACGACCATTGGCTCGTCTTCATCTATCCAGACGGCGACTGCCAATCCAGCCTCAGCGATGTTCTGCGCGATCTGGTGTTCTTGTTCGGAGAGTGTGTACTCCATGATTTCCCCTTTCCTTCAAAATTCCTTGCATAAGTTTGACGCGGCGGTTTTCTGGGATGACCGCCAACCCTGGCCTCACTATCAGTCCTTCGCGAGGGGGCGCAGTTCGTCGGCAGCGAAGGGGTCGTCAAAGTTTCCGAAGTCAACCATGTAGAGGTGATCTTGCGAGGACGGGTTCGGTTCGCCCTGCCCGATTTCGTCCCAGGCGTAGATGGTGTGGATGGTTCCGACTTCGCCGTCACTGGTGATGACCTGGTCGCCTACCTGAAACTGAGACATCGTGAACTCCTTTCGCGGGCACTCCATTGCTTTATCCTATGCTTCAATTATAGCGCGGTTGCCGTTATTCGTCAAGCTCGAATTTCCCATCGGGAAGCCGTAGAAAGTGGCGAGCGACCCTCACGTCTCCCACCAGCGGTTGCGGCTGTCGTAGGTGCGGGCCTTCTGGGTGCCCATCCCGAAGATGCGCGTCAGCGCAATATTGAAGGCGTCCACCTGGTCATCGTGCGTGCCCGACGGAAACGAGAGCAGTTCCTCCTCGAAGCTGCTCAGAGCCGTCTGCCCGATGCGCTCCGGGCAGAACACCACCCGCCCGCTTTCCAGGTAGGGGGTGTTCGCCTGGGCGTGGCTAATTTTCCCCTCCCGGAAGGGCTTCACGGCGATGATGGGCAGCATCGTTTCCCGTTTGAGCATCTGCGCGATTACGATGCCGCTGGAGGCGTCTTCAATCAGGATGACCTGCGGCGTGTGTTTGGTCGCCTGCGCCCGCACCGCGGTGAGCAGGTCCGGCCCCTCCACCCGGGCCCGGAAGATATCCAGGACGTAGGCGGTGCCCTGCGCTACCCCTACCGTGAGGCAGGCCGACCAGTCCCCCTGCCGGCTGCTGGCGGTATCCCACGCCTGGATAACGCGCTCGAAGGTTGGCGGCGCAGCAGCATAGACCAGCCACTCCTGGCGATAGATGGCTCCATCGCGGGCCACCGGGCGCTGCTGATAGAGCGCGTAGTAGTCCAGCCCCAGGCGCTCCTTGATGGTCTCCAGGTCGGCGCGGGAATAGCGCTCTGGGCACAGGGCTTCGCCCACCTCGCGTCCCAGGGGGTCGTTTTCCTCGGCCTCGGCGGGCAGGCTGATGACCGTCCAATTGGGCGCGTCGGCGCTGGCGAGGATGCGCCCGGCCAGGTCGTCCTGGTGCCATCGCGTCTGGATGAGGATGATGCTGGCTCCTGGCTCGGCGCGGGTTGCCACGTCGTTGGTGAACCAGTCCCACACTTTGTCGCGGTAGCGCTGGCTGTTGGCCGCCTCGCGCCCGGCAATCGGATCGTCAATGATGATGAGGTTGCCCCCGCGCCCGGTCACGCTCCTCCCCACGCCCGCAGCAAAGAAGGTGCCCCCATTCACCGTATCCCATTCGGCGGCCTTATCAATCCCCCGTCCGACCAGGCCACGCTCACGGGCCAGCGTGCGGGCCTGGCGGCTGAAGAGATCGGCCAGTTCACGGCTGTAGCACCCCAGGATGACGCGGAAGCCGGGGGCGTGCTCCAGACGATAGACCGGGTAGCGGATGGTCGTGAGGTGCGATTTGCCGTGGCGGGGCGGCATAAAGAGCATCAGCCGCCTGGTCTCGCCCGTGGTGACGCGCTCCAGGTGGGCGATGACATGCTGAACGTGGGGCCAGTCCCAGGTCTCGTTTGGGCTGGCCTGCTGGAGCCAGTCAGCAAGCGACAGGGACGGCCTGGCCTGCTGCTGTCGCCGGTGCAGTTCGCGGCGCACGGCCTCCGTCAGCGCGACGGTGCGGTAATCGGTTTTCGTGGGTTTTCTGGACACCATAAACGCGCCTCATTGGGTATGGGGCGCGTGGGTCGCTGCTCCGTGCGGCGCGTGGTTCGCTGCTCAGGCTTCGTCGGTTTCGGTAGCGGGGTCCGCGGAGGGCGCGTCAGGTGGCTGCGCCTGGCGTTCCTTTTCCTGCTGGCGCTTCGCCTTCTCGCGCTCATACCAGGCTTTCTGGCTGGCGCGGCGGGTCTCCGGGTTCCGCTCTACCCATTCATGATACCGCGCTTTGACGATCTCCGGGTGGCGTTCGCGATAGCGGGCCTGCCGTTCCCGGTTCTTTTCGGGGTGTTTTTTGGTGTAGGCGCGGGCGTGCTTGCGCATCGTTTCGCGGGTTTTGCTGCCCTCCGGGGCCTCGCGGCGGCGCTTGGCGTTGCGGACGGCGGCGCACTTTTTGCAGTAAGCGGCGTAGCGATAGCCCCCCGTGTAGCGTTTCGCCTGGACGCGGTAGAACTCTGAGAGGGGCAGTTTTTCCCCACAGGCCGGACAGTACTTAAACGTCTGTTCCTGGTGGGGGATTTCTACGGGCGGTTCTGGCTTCTTTTTCTTGCTCATAGAGAGCAGTGTACCACGGGTGCGTCGTTTGTCAATGGTGCTACGAAGGCGTCGCCGGGGACCGCTTATCTATGGGCAAAGCCTTGCATCCTGGACATTTTGTGCTACACTGCACAGCATATGTAGAAAATGTAGATTTTTCAGGAGTTTATCCATGTATCTCACGGATCTGGTCCGGTCGGTCGCGGAACGCGCCGGCCTGACCCAGAAGCAGGCCCGCGCTGCGTTGGACGCAACCCAGGCGGTCATCACGGAACAATTGCAGGACGGACGCCCGGTCGCCTGGACCGGGTTCGGGACGTTTGTGGTGCGCCAGCGCCAGGGGCGGATGGGGGTGAATCCACACACAAAGGAACGGATGGTCATCAACCCCTCTACCACCCCCGGGTTTCGGGCCAGCACCGTCCTCAAAAACCGCTTCAGGGTGCCACCTGAGTGACCCAGGCGCAGCAGGGGTTGGTTGAGGTTGCCAATTCGGAAGATTTGTGCTATGGTAGTGGTGTCCATTTTTCCATTGGTGCTGTTCATAGGAAATCCCTTCGCGGGGGAGCCTGATTCCAGCAGGCTCCCCTGTTGATTCAGAGCATCCTCAGAACATCCTCGTTTGTACCACCTGGCGAAACCTTTCCAGTCTTTCCGTCGCGACCGGCGCGACACCGGCGCGTTCGGCCAACCCGCTGGCGGTGAGGAACAGCGCAGCAGGCATCTCGTCTGGCTCCGCCGCGACTCCGTCGTGGGCGTCCGCCACGGCAAGCCGGCAGAGGGCTGCCAGGAGAGGAACCAGGTCGGCGTCGGGGGAGATGGCTCGTTGTTGCATCATCTCAGGCTCCCTTCCCGGTCCAGGCCGCCACGTTGCGGCGAGGGTCGAACAGGTCATCCAGTTCGTGGAAGGCCACCCACACCAACTCGCGCCCGAACCCGTCGGTGCCCAGAGACTGGACCACCAGTTCCCCCACCCGGCGGCTCAGGAAGCGGATGGCGCTTGAGAGCGTCTCGCGGTGCGTCCTGACGGTCTCACCCGCAACCAGCTTCTGGGCGATGGTCGTTGCCTCCAGATCCAGCGCCAGTTGCTGCTGGCGGGGAGTGGCGGGCTTCGCCGTCTTGACCAGTCCCATCTGCTCCGCCACCTGCTTCGGCGTACCCTCGATGTATGCTTCTTTGCTGCGTGGCCCCTTCTTCACGTAGTAGCCTTTCTTATATCTGGTGCATTCGCCCTTCGGAAATGCCTCGCGAAACAAGGCTTCAAACTCGGTGCTCTTCATCGTGCTCTCCCTTCGTATTTGGCTCTGTGATGCCCTAAACCGTCTTTTGATGCTTCCATCATAGCGCGGTTGCC